>NZ_AEXS01000055.1:0-61785 GCF_000204455.1 Paenibacillus sp. HGF5
TATTACAACGTCCCACCGAAGTGGTTCGTTTTACTCACTCGTTGTTCAGTTTTCAAAGATCAACTTCTTTGTTTGTCACCAACAAGTTATCTCGTTAGCAACTCTTATATCTTATCACACCCACTCGATCATTGCAAGCTTTTTTGAATTTATTTTTCAAATTCATTTTGGCTTGTTGACCCAAGCGTTTGTTCCAGGCCGTATTTCTTGGCCGGAAATATAATATACCATGCATCGATCCGGAACGCAAGTGTTTTTTTGAAAAAATTATTCATAGAGAATTCTACTATAATGCAGTTTAGTATAACCCGTGTTTACTGAGCCCCTTGTATATTAAACGTAAGGTTTCATATTAAGTGCACTTATGGCCTTGCGAGAAGGCACCATTCCGTAATACGGTCTGATGATCTCGCCGCGTACCGCTCACATCATCCAATACCAGCCTGTGCGCTTAGAGGTCATTAAAGCTTCAAAGGTCTATTCCGCAGTAATACCTGCGGTTAATCCTATTTCTTCTTATATTAAAATACTAACTTAGTTCAACAGATTCTATAAGACTATCGAATCTGTTGTCACTCAACCGCTGTTGCGGACCTAAGTAAAAAGCGAAAGCTCGGGACAGACTCCCAGAGCTTTCGCTTTTTTTGTACATCATTTAGATTCGAATTTAACTATTCTGCACCGAGGAACGCATATCGAATCAAGATGATCACAAACAAGATCCACATCAGCCAATGCACCTTGGTATCCGTGCGGCCAATCAATTTGCCGAATACCGCAAGAACCACATAAGCAATGATACCAGCGGAGATCCCGTTCGCGATACCGCCTGTGAATGGCATCAGGATGATCGTCAAGAATGCCGGGAAAGCTTGCATGAAATCATCCCACTCGATATCGCGTACCTGGCTCATCATCAGGACGCCGACGATGACAAGTGCGGGTGCCGTAGCTGCCGAAGGAACTACCAGCGCAATCGGAGCCAGGAACAATGCCAGAATGAAGAGTACGCCTGTGGTAACTGCAGTCAAGCCTGTACGTCCGCCTTCAGCAACACCGGAAGTACTTTCTACGAAGGCCGTGATCGTACTAGTTCCGAGGAATGCGCCTGCGCTTACGCCGCCCGCATCCACGAGCATCGCTTTGCCGAGCTTTTTCTCGCCCTCTTCTTTGTTCTTCAGAAGTCCGGCACGGCCTGCCGTACCAACCAGCGTTCCGAACGTATCGAACAGCTCGACGAATGTGAAGATGAAAATAACTTCGATAAGACCAATCCCGAGCGCACCCTTCAAGTCCATCTGACCGACAGCCAGATTATCGAACGAAGGAATCCAGCTCGCGGTGCTCAGACCCGACAGATCGGTAACGCCCATCGGAATACCGATCAGCGTCGTCAGCACGATACCGATAAGCAGTGCGCCTTTCAGCTTCAGGACCATCAGGATGGCAATCAGGAACAGCCCGATGATCGCAAGCAGCGTATCCTTGTTTTCAACGAAATTTCCAAGACCAAGATTGAAGGCACCGCCTGGTACCGGATGAGAGATATCCGTTCCCGGGTTGATGGAAGCCGTAACGATATTGCCCAGCTTCAGGCCAACGATCGTGATGAACAATCCGATACCAACGGTAATGGCGATCTTCAAGTTGTTCGGAACCGCCGTCAACAGCATTTGGCGGACTTTGGTTACCGTAAGAATGATGAAGACGATACCGGAGATGAATACGGCACCGAGCGCCGCCTGCCAAGTAATCGCACCGTTCGAGCTTAATACAACTGTCATGAAATACGCATTCAAACCCATGCCTGGTGCCAGCGCAACCGGAATGTTAACGAAAAAGCCCATGGCCATGGTCACGAGACCGGCACCAACAGCGGTAGCGAAGAATACGCCTTCCTGTGGAATGCCCGCGCCGTCAGGACCCAGGAACAGATTGTTGACCAGCAGGATGTAAGCCATGGTCATAAAGGTCGTCAAGCCTGCGATAATCTCGGTTCTTACATTCGTTCCGTGTTCCTTTAGTTTAAAGAAACGCTCCATTGTAGAGATATCCCCCTTAAATTAATGACCGGCAACATACAAATAGACCCTAAGGATAGATCCCTAGGGCCGTCGCTTGAAAAAAGAGCCGCAAAACAATCTTTCGCATGCTGCCGGGCAGCATCCTTATCGAGTAACCGGTCTGCTGCATGGGAGCGTTGCTCCAGCTTGCAGGCCGATCTCGAATGCTGGACGAGTCCGCATCATTATATTGCCGCTCTTCTTTTCGTAGCGAGATCATTACGGTGACCTGTAGAGACTCCCGGGCCCATTCCCGGGATTATACGAAAAAGCTCGTTATTTGTAGTTGTCGTGTCGGTTTCTACACATATTCTAGGACGAGAAGCCCAACCTTGTCAACAACAAAAACGAATATTATACTTGTCAATTTAAAGAAACGTTCGGGAATTGCCTTTCCAAAAGCTTTCCACTCTAGGACGACTGACCTACATACGACTAAAAACAACCCAAAAGATGCGCACACGATCATCGAAATCCGCCCGGTGAGGTGTTTTACATCCGATGGTGGCAGAAGCGGGTCGAAACGGACACGCAGGAGGAATCGTATATCTCCTTAGGAGAAACTTATGGCTATTTTACCGACAGCATGGTGGGTCTCACTTAATGCGTGGGCATCGTAGAGCCCTTTTCGAGAAAAAGGAAACGTAGCTCCCACGACGGATCTTACCTTTTTTTGCTCTAACAGGTCGGCTATTTCCTGAAGCTGCTGGCCATTGGGATCCAGCCATATATTTTTGGCGGCCACGTCGTATTTTCTTACCAGTTCTTCATCAAAATCGCTGACAATCGATATAATTCGCCCGGTATGCTGTTTCAGTACTTTAAAGCTGTTTTTCTGCACGTCACCGCCCATCGTATCGAACACAACGTCCACATCCGATAATTCATCTTCAAATCGGGTCGTCCGATAGTCGATCATCCGATCAGCACCGAGTGAGGCCAGCAGTTCATGATTGCGTTCGCTGGCGGTCGTTATGACGTAAGCACCCGCTTGTTTGGCAAACTGGATAGCGAACATGCCGACGCCGCCAGCGCCTGCATGAATCAATACCTTCTCTCCTTTGGTCAGTTCACCATGCGTAAACAGCGCCTGCCAAGCAGTCAGTCCCGCGAGCGGAACGGATGCCGCTTCCTCCCATGAGATAGCAGCAGGCTTGCGTGCCAACAGGTGATCATCCACCAAAGTAAATTCGGCATATGTGCCAAAACGGGTCGTTTCCGGGCGGGCAAACACTTCGTCCCCCACTTTCCAATCCGTTACCTCGCTCCCGATTTCCGAAATGGTCCCGGCAACATCCCATCCTAAAATAATGGGAAACTCCCAATCCATCATCTGTTTTAAATAGCCTTCTCGAAGCTTCCAGTCAATTGGATTGATCGAGGTAGCGGCCACTTTGACTAAGACCTGGTGCGCTTGCGGTGCAGGAGTAGGTACTTCTCTTTCCTGAAGCTCTTCCTTGCCACCATAACGGTCAATGACGATAGCTTTCATTCTTTTCCTCCTCACAGGTTCGGTCTTGGTTCGACTTCCCTAAAGCTCGCTCTTACCCATTGCGCCTTAACGTATTATTTATCTTATTGGACAAAAGATGCATGCAATAAACCAGGGCCTCAATCCATTGTTTAAAGAGGAAAGCTCGTATGGTACCCACGCAAAAAAACCTTCAATCCCACGGATGTGGATTTGAAGGTTTTTATGTTTAGTGCAGCTGTATAAAAATTACTCCCACTCGATCGTTGCTGGCGGCTTGGAAGTCACGTCGTACACGATGCGGTTGACGTTCTCGACTTCGTTCACGATGCGGACGGAGATTTTCTCAAGCACATCCCATGGGATGCGCGCCCAGTCCGCTGTCATGCCGTCGATGGAGGTTACGGCGCGGATGCCTACGGTGTAGGAATACGTGCGCGCATCACCCATAACGCCTACGCTCTTCATGTTCGGAAGCGCCGTGAAATACTGCCAGATTTCGCGATCCAGACCGGCCTTCGCGATTTCCTCGCGCAGGATGTAGTCGGAGTCGCGAACGATTTGCAGCTTGTCCTCCGTTACTTCGCCCAGTACGCGAATCGCAAGACCCGGTCCAGGGAAAGGCTGACGGTGAACGATCTCGTCCGGCAAGCCAAGCTCTTCGCCGACTTTGCGAACTTCGTCCTTAAAGAGGGCTTTGAGCGGCTCGATGAGCTCGAATTTCATGTCTTCAGGCAGCCCGCCGACATTATGGTGGGACTTGATCGTGTGTGCCGTGTCCGTTCCGCTCTCCACGATATCGGTATACAGCGTGCCTTGAGCCAGGAATGCGAAATCATCGAACTTGCTGGATTCCTCATCGAATACGTAGATGAACTCGTTGCCGATGATTTTCGTTTTTCTCCGGATCGTCCACGCCCTTCAGCTTGGACATGAAACGCTCCTGCGCGTCAATCTTGACGACCTTCATGTCGAACTTGCCGACAAAGGTCTCCATCACGCTCTCGGCCTCGCCCTTGCGCAGCAGTCCATGATCGATGAACATGCATGTCAGCTGATCGCCGATGGCTTTGTGAATCAGCATGGCCACAACGGAGGAATCAACGCCGCCGCTCAGTGCGCACAGCACTTTTTTCTCGCCGACCACTTCACGGATTTCGCGAACTTGATCCTCGATGAAAGTCTCCATGCTCCAGTTGCCTTCGCAGCCGCATACTTCGTACAGGAAATTCTTGATCATTTCGTTACCATGGACGGAGTGGCGAACCTCCGGATGGAATTGCACGGCGTACAGCTTCTTGTCTTCGTTACTCATCGCGGCGATCGGAGCGGATTCCGTTCCTGCATCCAGCTTGAAGCCGGAAGGCAGCGATACCACGTGATCGCCATGACTCATCCATACGGTTTGTTTTTGCTCAATTCCTTTGACAAGCGTCGAGTTCGGAGCGAATTCCAATTCGGCTTTACCGTATTCGCGCTTCGAAGCACGCTCTACTTTTCCGTCCAGCTGCTGAGCCATCAGCTGCATGCCGTAGCAAATGCCAAAGATCGGCAGTCCCAGATCGTAAATGGCAGGATCCACATGCGGTGCATTCTCGGAATACACGCTGGAAGGACCTCCTGAGAAAACAATGCCGCGCGGGGAGAGATCTCTAATCTTCTCGACGGGCGTATTGTATGGCAGAAGCTCACTATAAACGCCAAGATCGCGAATGCGTCGTGCTATAAGTTGGTTGTACTGTCCACCGAAGTCCAAAACGACGATGATTTCATTAGGCTTATTCATTACCGGGCCTCCCTTGATTAATGAAATTAATTATACGCAACCCCAATTCATACCGTCAAGAAAGAGGGCCCTTTGTTTTCATGCCAGTTTTTTGACAATTCGAATGCATTGGCGCAAAAAGAGTACTTTTTCCGTACGGGACCACGGTTCATCCTGGTACGCCGCCCGCTCCCAGCGCGACGCGAACGCCTCCAGCTCCGCCCTGAATGCGGCATCGGCAATCGACAGGGCGCTGACGTATTGACGCATGGTCTGCCCTCTTTCCAAATCCCCATACCTGTGCTGCAGCTTGTCCCAGACCCATACCGCCGCCGATACGAGTCCCTCCCGCCCGCTGACCGCTATCGTCCGGGCCATCCTCATGAAGGCCCAACTCTGGCGTACGGCCGGAATTCGGCAAATGACGGCCACAATAAGAGGGAGGATCAACAAAAGCGCGACCCCAAACATCACGGGACCGATGGCGGATATCACAAGGAGCACTTTAACGGCAGCGTAGATCATGGTACTCCACAAGGTATGCCATGACATCATTCCGGTGGAGCCGGAATCGCCGGCAGCCGGAGGCATGGACATCCCCTCGATCCCAAAGCCCGGAGTCGGATCAAACAGGACCCACCCCTGTCCCGGGAAAAACACCTCCACCCACGCATGCGCGTTCTTTTGGGCGACCTCGTAACGATCCGTCGTCCCGGCCACCCGATCGCCAGGCGCGAATCCCGTCACATAGCGTGCGGGGATGCCTTCGGATCGGAGCATGACGGTCATCGCCGTGGCAAAATGAACGCAGTACCCTTCCTTCGCATCGAACAAAAAATGATCCGTAAAATCCCGGCCCTCCGGTGGCACGGAGGTTTGCAGCGTATACGTATAGTTTTGCTCCAAATAGGATTCGATAGCTTGCGCCGTTTCATACCTGCCCGCGGCGTCCGATGTAATCTTCTGCGCTAAATCCTTCACCCTGGAGGGCAGTTCCTCGGGAAGCTCCAGATACATTTCTTCCATATATTCGGGATCATCCCCGTTCGCCCTGCGGAGCGCTTGCTCCTCCGGCTGCGCGTATAAAGTTTCTACGGTATAACCGGACACCGACCTCCCGCCTTGCAAGGAAATCGTTTCGGACAGCCTGTCGACGGCCAACCTTGGCGCACCTCGCTCTTTGGAAGAATGCATCTCCTTCACGCGGGTAATAATACCTCCCGACAGCAAAGATGGGACGGAGGTCTCCTGTACAAAAGTCAGCGACTGCTCGATCGACTCTCCAGAAGGACGCTCCCAATACGGCAGGAAACCGCTCAGGTCTTCCGATAGCTTGACTGGCTTGCGGATGGAGGGATCTGCATCCCATTTTCGGCCGTCATATCGATTATACGTGTCTCCGCGCCAATACGTCGGTACAGGCGATTGCGCCGTAAAATACAATGCATCGCTGAGCGTCAGAGGGCCTCCCAAATCTTCTCCTTGGGAAGCATATCCGGCAGCCTGGGAGGCAGGAATCGACGGTTCCGCATTTCCGCGGAGCCGATCCCCCCATCCCGCCAGTCGTTCCGCCATTTCCGCCACACTCAATCCCATGCCTGGCGAAGGCTCGCCCAATCCCCCTCCTACTCGGGTAATCCCCGCGATCAGAACGGAGGCCAGCAGCACAAACAGGCTCCAGCGCAGCACAGGCAGCCCGGACAAGCGGGCGGTTCGCATGGGTTCGGGGAGGTCCATTTCCGAAGAGGTTCCCTCCACGGCTTCCTGCTTCAGCTTAAGGATCAGCATCATGCCCTGGGCCAGCAACATGTACAGCACCCCGCGCAGCATATCCCCATAGACGCTTTCTTCCATGGCAGACTCCAGCACCGCCAAATAAACGAGCGTCGAACCGCCAAACAGCCAAACGGTCCGGCGATACAGAGCCAGCATATGCACTGCGGATACCATGATGCCCCAGCCGACAAGCAGGATGATCGTCCTCGTTTCCTGGCTTAAGATCGTAAACTCCCACGCATTTCTGAAAGCCGAAGCGTCGCCTGGAAGTATCAGCGAAGCGTAATCGGACAGCCACGCGAGCGGATCGCTATATTCAAACAACCGGGAACAAAGCCAAACCACCAGCCCGGCGTTCAGCGGCAGCCACACCCAGCCCCGCCATGTAAACAACCCTTGAAGCAGCAGAAATAAAGCCCATAGGAACAAGGTTTCCAGCACAAACCGGCCGCCAGTTTCGCCCGCATTCCGAAGGGGCAAGAGCCACTCTGACAGAAGTCCCGCCACCGGCAGCGTGATTAATATGCGATGAAGCAGCGTTCCGTGCGACAATCTGGAAACGAATACCGAGGGCACACTCCGTGATCCGGATGACCCGGCTTCCCGATTGCCGCCAGCCCTAACGGGCGAGCTGCCCGGTCCTGTCATGGACGGCACCTCCGATCCGGATAGGGTGCTCTACCTCTACTGCTAGTTTTTCATGTACATACATCAGCTTCCCGCCTTTGCCGAAAAATTCCCGCGCCCACGGCGGATGCGCCTGATTCTCCGGCGGAGCCGCCGATGTGCTTTCAGCCGATTTCAACCGGCTTACGCTTTGCGTGCAATAAATGGTCACCTTTCTGCAGCCCGCATTCAGGAGGCTTATCCCGGCGTCAGCGGCGCCCTGATGGAAGTACCCGGTGATGATAGCCCAATCCGTATTCATTTGCGAGGGATTGAAGGATTGCTGGAATCTTCGGTTCCGCATCGGATCATTCCCGGTTAGCTGAACAGAGGCCAGAGGCACCAACGAATCCGGCTGCCCTTCGGACCCGCCTTTCCGTTCAATCGATGGACCCTCTAAATCCGTCCCATCCATGCATAATTGATAGGGGATTCTATAGCGTATAAGCCGGGATACCATTCCCGCTGCGGCCGATACCGCTTCTTCAAATTCTTCCTGCGGTTTCCGGGCTTCATGGCCCTCATACCCTTGGAGCGATGTATCCAGCACAACGCCCTGCCTTGCTCCAAAGCCCTCATGAGGCATAAAAGATTGCAAGCGGCCAAGCTTCGCGGAATTCTTCCAATGAATCCGATTCATGGGATCCCCTGGAACATAATCGCGCACGCCCGATCCTCTCATTTCATTCCAAACGTTGAAGCGTACGCGTTCATCTTCCGTATCCATATCGCTTCCATGCACAGGCATCTCGGCCACAGGCCACTCCGCCGGCTTAGGCAGCACGATCAGGCCGCCCGAATCGCTGAGCAGACTTCGGTTTGTCCTGAACCAGCCGAACAGATCGCCCCATTCCACCTCGCTGTAGATCGAAGACCAGACTCCGCGGGGAACCTGGTTCAGCCGGTAGGTATACGCAAGCCTTCGCCGCATGCCCGGGAACAGCAGTTTGCGATATGTCCTGCTGCCGATGCGGTCGGTGATGATAAGCCATGGCAGGGGAAGAATGCAACGATAGGCAACATGAACCGTCATCTGGACGGAGTCTCCAGCCTGTATGCTTGAAGGGGAGCTTGTGTGCGAGATGGTGATTCGGGTCGGACCGAGCAAGCTCGTCATAACCCCTCCCAGCAATAAAATCGTGGATGCCCACCAAACAAGCCGCAGCGATTCCCCGCCTAACCAAAGATAAAGCCCCAAAGACACCGACCAGATGGCTATGCCTCTCAACCATTCCAGCAGACGGCGTCTCATGAGGTGCTTCCCTTCCGGCTGCGCTGGCGCGGCAGATCAAACCTCGTAATGATGGACTCTACCATTTCGTAAGGACTCACGCCGGCTGCGCGTGCATCATGACCGAGGTGAATCCGGTGGGTCAGCACCGGTACGGCAACGCGCAGGCAGTCATCCGGGATGACATACATTCGTCCTGTCAAAAATGCAGCTGCCTGCGAAGCACGGAGCCACGCTAATGTCCCTCTCGGACTGATGCCCAGGGATACGCCCTGCTGCCTTCGGGAAGCATCGGCCACACTGACCATGTAGCGTTTGATGGTGTCATCCACGAAGACGCGGGCAACGCTCTGCTGCATCCGGATGAGCTCGGAGCCCATCATGATCGGCTTCAGATCATCCAGTCTGGAACTGCCCATTCCCCGCTCCAGCAGCTCCAATTCGCCTTCCATGTTGGGATAGCCCAGCGATAATCTCATCAAAAAACGATCAAGCTGCGCCTCCGGCAGGCGGCTTGTGCCTTCATATTCGTAAGGATTTTGCGTTGCCAGCAGGAAGAACGGGGCAGGCAGCGGATACGTATGGCCGTCCACGGTGACGCGCCCCTCTTCCATCGCCTCCAGCAGCGCGGATTGCGCCCGCGGCGATGCCCGGTTAATCTCATCGGCCAACACGATATTGGACATCACCGGTCCGGGCCTAAATACAAATTCTCCCGTGTGCGGATAATAGACCGATGCGCCCGTGATGTCCCCTGGCATCAGATCATAAGTAAACTGAATGCGGCTGAAATCACAGCCGATTAACGCAGCCACCGACTTCACCAGCATGGTCTTCCCGACTCCCGGCACGTCCTCCAGCAGCACATGGCCCCCGGCCAGCAAGGCAATCATCGTTAACGAGATTTGCTCCTCATGTCCGACGATGACGCTGCCAATCCGTTTGGTAACCCTCCCCAGAAGATCTGGCGCCCACTCCGGATGATCGGCTTCTTCAGCATGAACAGATGAACGATACAAGAACATCAACCTCCAACCCATATTCATAGATTTATTTAATAGCGTTAGCTTAGAATCTTGAATCTATGAATAGGTTTTCCAAGAAAGCACGAAGATAGACGTCTTTTGCTAGAAAAGGATTCGCCTGTCCCGCATGATTCATAGCGCGCCGCCCGCCTGGCCTGAGGATTCGCACGAAAAAGGCCAGCCCGTTGCTACGGGTGGCCTCCATCTCATTCATACGCACATACTGCTTTTCATCGTTTACGTCCGATCATCGCATTAACGATTCACGGTCTTAATCCGTTCCCAATTCCAAATCCGTTCCAGAATCACGGCTGCCTGGGCACGCGTAAAGTAAGCCTTCGGCGAGATTTTGCCGTTCATGCCGTTCACGATGCCCGACCCTGCAAGCACAGCTGCACTCGATTTGGCATATTCGGCAACCTCATCCCCATCGGCAAAAGCATCCAGCGCCCCTTCGCCTTCCAGCTTCTTGCCTGCCGCCTCCAGGGCACGCTGCGTTACCAGCATCATGTCCTGGCGCGTCATCGGCGTGTCCGGCGAGAAACGATTTCCGCCGACGCCTTGAACGAGCCCAAGCTCTGCGGCGATTTGCACGTGTTTGTAATAATAGGCCGAAGACGTAACATCTCCGAATGCTGCCCGGCCTTCGCTCGGGCCTTCCAGCTCCAGCACGCGTACGAGCATAACGAGGAAATCGGCCCGGGTGATTTCGTTCTGCGGATCGAACAGCGTTTCGCTTACCCCTTGGATAAATCCGCGGGAGGCCATCGTTTCGATCGCATCGATCGCCCACGGCACATGCTTCAGGTCATGAAACGTCTTGAATGCGGAAGCGACTGCAAACGTGCCGCCATGGGGCAGCGCTGCGCGAACGATCCCCTGTTTCGCATCATAACGGCTGTCAGCAAGAGGCCCGCCTTGCCCGTTGGCATCGATCTCCCTGACAAAGATATGATCCGGTTGTGCCAGCTCTTCCTTGGTTGGTGTGTAAGGCACCGACCAGATCAGGCGAGCTTTCCCCGATTTCCACGACAGGGCCCGGTCGCCGGCAAGAACCTCTACCCGGAACACCGGACGATCACCGATCTCCTCGCGAAGGGCTGCAGCCCAATTGCTGCCCGAAGCTTTCGCCAGACGCAGCGTGACGGTTTCCGTATCCTTTACTCCGGCTCCCCGAACCCATGCGCTTGGCAGCTCCAGTGCGCCGAACTCCGTTTGGAGGATCAACACAACCTCCGAGTTCCCCAGCAGCCACTTGCCCGGCAATTGAATTTCGTAGGACTGGGCCTCTGTTTGAGCCGGGATATCCACGATTGCTCGCTTCGGCCCTTCCACACCAGCTGCCGCCCTATCCAATGCCTGCTGAAGGACTTGGCTCGAGAGAACAGCGAGAATCCGCCCGTCGTTGTTCCGGATTTCGAGTGAAGGCGTGTTTGGAGCTGGACTTGTACTGCTTCCGCCTCCGCCCGCGTTTGCTCCGCTTCCTCCGTCACCGCCGCCGTTATGTTCTCCGCCGTTTCCGTCTCCTCCGCCTGGAGCGGAGCTCTTCGTGAATTCCAGCACGCCGAACCTGGACGTGTTCTGATAGGACTGGCCCGACGGATCCGACCAGATGGCCACGCTGTCTCTTGTACCCTGGCCGTCTTCATCGTTGTTCACCTGCAAATCGAATCCGATGACCGTCCCTTTCTCAGGCTTGATCTTATCCAGGCGGATCGCTGCTTCAACGACATATCCCCCGTCGATCACCTTCGCTGCCGAAGTGAAGTTATCCTCGCCCGCATAACCGCCAAAGGAACGCAGATTGTTGAAGCTCATCCGGTACTGTCCATCATCTTCTTGGTAAGCATCCGTCTTTCCATTATTCTGGTCCACAAAAATCTCTACCGAATCCTGCTCCCATACGTTGGGACTCGCATCCGACAACAAGCTGTCGCTAACCATGGCGTAAACATACAGGTGATTCTCATCCCATAGCGTCCGGAATGTTGCCGTCGCGCCGCTGTTACCCTCGACCCACACATCGGTTGCCAGTTCCGCGGCTCCCTTCCAGATGCCGTCCAGCTCGCCGTCCACCTTCGGGGTGCCGTAGAAGGCCTGGGCCGATTTCGGCGCAGCTGCGAGCGTAAGAATGCCGAGTCCGTCTTGATCGCTCTCCTGGGCATGCCTTGGATCGCTCCAGGACACCACCGCTCCGTTCTTGCCATGCTCGGAACCGTCATCCGAACCGGAATCCGTTACCCTGACATCGAAATAAATGTCGCCGCCCAATGCCCCTGTTCCGTGTAGCTGGAGAAGGGCCTCCCCCGCGTAACCTCCCGCGGTCTCTGCCGTGTTGGCGGCTCCACGCTGAATCCGGGCTTCTTGCAGGGTACCGTTCACCACCGCGAAGATATCAACCTGATCCCCCGGGGCTATCGATCCGTCTTTCACGTCAACGCTGACATAGATATGGTCCTTGTCCCATAGCGTCTTAAATTCGGCAGACAACGCTCCTAGCTTCTCCGTCTTAAGTGCAGGAACCAGATTCCAGGCAACATCCGGTTGTCCGTCGATGACGGCCTTACCCTCCACAGCCGTCCCGGTTTTTCTCACAATCGTTAGCCTGGAGGGATCGACCATTCCCCAATAAGCTGGCTTGGCCTGATATTGCTTGTCAAAAGGAAACGGGGCATCCTGGCGGCCCGTCCCCGCGGGACGGTCATGCAGCCAGGTATGGTCGTCTGCAATCCCCCAAAGGGTGACATTGCTGATCCAGCCGCCCTCCACGCCTGCATCAACGCCCATTTGGTCCAGCCGCTTCAATTCTTCGAACAGCTCTTTGTACCGATAACCCTGCTTGTCGAGCAATTCCTGAGGAACGGTCTGGAAGGCGTCGGTATTGTTCGTGTACACCGAAACGTCCAGCTCGGTAAGCTGATTATCAAATCCTGCCTCGCCGAACATCCGGATGGAATCCGAGATTTGCTGGATGGACGGCCCGCTGATATTGATGTGCGTTTGATGGCCAACGCCATCGATCGGAACGCCTTCCGCCTTCAGCTGTTTTACGAGATTCAGCAAATAATCGCGTTTCTTCGGGTTGTGCGTGCTGTAATCGTTGATGTACAGCTTGGCTTCGGGTCCGGCTGCATCTCGCGCCGCATGAAAGGCGGTCCGGATATAGTCGAGCCCCGTTATCCGGTACCACTGGCTGTCACGCATGCCGTCCGGACGCCCTTCGTCAATGACCTCATTCACGACGTCCCAATCGCGGGCATCTCCCTTGTAGCGGCCGGCTACCTCATGGATATAAGCTTCCAGCCTCTGAAGGACGAGCGTTTTGTTCTCCGGCGTGGCTTCAAGATATTGGCCCTTGTCGTCCTTCAGCATCCATTCGGCGCCTTGCTGATGCCACAGCAGCGTATGGACCCGGAGGTTCATGCCATGATCCCTGGCATAATCCCTGATCAGATCCGCGTTGGCAAAGTTATAGGTTCCCTCTCTCGGATTGAGAGATTCCGGTTTCATTACGTTCTCGGCAACAAGCGAGTTATAATGATAATCCAGAAGCTCCTTGTGGACGCCCGACAGATGCTTAGGCTCCACGGCTGCCCCGATCTCGAAATACTCCCGATACACATCCTTCAGTGCGGGAATATCATTCTGAATGGAGCCCGGCAGAGCGAGCTTAATGTCATCGACATAGAAATTGGAAAGATCCGAGGTCTCCACGTAGAGCTTCAATGTTTCCATATCCGAGCTGAAGCCGAACGTTCCTTTCAGTTCCACCCACTCCGTGCCGCTCGCGGAGGCTGAGGCGAGGGTCGTATAGGACGTCTCTGCCGCGCCCGCCGCTTTATTCTCCATCGAAAGCGATAGTTTGACCGCCGCGGCAGGAGCCTGCTCAAGCCTGGCATAGGCTGAGATCGTATACGTTTTTTGGCTCGCCATGATGTCTTTGACATCCTGGCTGGGCCCGTTCCAGCTGTTCGTCCGATCCCGGACCTTTAATCCGTAGCCGCCGCTATGGGCTGCTTCCGGCAGTGCTTCTACGGTCTCCGAATCGCGAGGTCCCCAATCCATCGTCGTTCCGTCTTCAAAATCCCATACGACCGTATTCTCTCCCCCCGGTATCCCATTGCCCGGGTCCGGTGCCGGCTCAATCAGCCGGACTTTGAATTCGTCCATATAATAAGCGGCGTCCAGACTGCTCGGACTCTGCAAATAAACCTGCAGGGCCGAAGCATTAGCATCGTATTTATAACGGCCTTTTACCTCCACCCACCCGTCGGCGGTTACGTCGACCGGGCTGCTGAAGTTCACGTATTCCGGCTCGGCTCCGGATTGCTGCATCGCAAGCTGAAGCTTCTGAGACCCTTGGGTGCCTTCCTTCAGATGGACATATGCGGAAATTTCATAGGTAGCCCCCTTGTCCAGCCGATTCGTGGCGGATAGATTAAACCCCGGGCCGTTCCAGTTCGCCGTCCTTCCCTCCGTCAACAAGCTCCCTGTCCCTTCATAAGCATAGGTAGCGGAGGTCACCGTCTCCGTCCCCCGTTTGAACCACCCCTCCGTCCCGCCATCGAAATGCTGGTGAATCACAATATCCTGATCAGCGGGCGGCTGGGCCGGTTCAACTGCCGCCGCGCTCCAGCCAGGCGGAATGAACAGCATGAACGCGATCAGCATCAGGCTGATCCTCCTAATGAGTGTTCTCTTAGACACGAAATGCTTGCCTCCTCATTGGTTGCATTTATGGTCTGTCATATAGCGAAACCTGGATTATTCCTTGACGCTGCCCACGTTCAATCCGACTACGAAATATTTCTGCATGAACGGATAAACCAGCAGAATCGGAACCGATGCCACGACCGTTACGGCAGCGCGAATCGAAATCGGCGTTACCATGTTCACCGCAGCGTCCTGCGTCATCCCTGCGCCGGCAGCCACTGCCGGGTTGCTGTTCGCGTTCATACTGGATGACAGCAGCTTCATCAGCTCATACTGCAAAGTGCTCAGCTCTTGGCGGGAGGAGGTATAGATGAATGCATCGAACCAGGAGTTCCAAGCCCCCACGGCCACGAACAGCGCAATGGTTGCCAGCACCGGCTTACACAGCGGGAAGATGATCCGGATGAAGATTTTAAAATCTCCGGCTCCGTCAATTCTTGCCGATTCGACCAAGCTTTCCGGAATCGTTCCGATATACGTCCGGATAACGATCATATTGAATGCGCTGATCATCGACGGGATCACATATACCCAGAACGAATTCAGCAGGTGCAAGTCCTTCATCAAGAAATATCCAGGAATCAAGCCTGCGTTAAAGTACATCGTCAGAATAAAGATCAATGTAATCGGCTTGCGGAATACATATTCCCGACGGCTCAGCGTATACGCCAGCATCGTGGTCAAGACCAGATTCAGCAGCGTTGAAAGCACTGTTCTTGCCACGGAAATCCAGAACGCGTCATATATCGTTCCCGAAGCGAATACCGCCTTGTAGTTCTGCCAGGTAAATTCCCTCGGCCAGAGATAGATTCCGCCCCGGATCGTATCATTCCCCGCATTCAGGGAAACGACGATCGTGTTCAGAAACGGATATAATGTGACAACGACAAGACCAATCATAAACAAGGTATTGAATGTATTAAAAAGGACCGGCTCTACTCTTTTTTTTCTGACGGATTTAGGCGCTGCGGCAGCAGTTGCTGGCCCAGGGCTGATTGTTTGATTTGCCATTATAGCAGCCTCTCTTCCCCTAGCCGTTTCGCGACTCCGTTTGCAATCAATAACAGCGTCACACTAACGACCGTTTTAAATATACCGGCAGCCGTTGCTAATGAGTAATTGCCTTGGGCAAGCCCGTACTTCAGCACGAAAATGTCAATCGTTTGCGACCAGTCGACAACAAGACCGTTGCCCAGCAAGTATTGAACCTCGAAGCCTGCTTCCAGAATGTGACCGACCTGCATGATCAACAGAATAATGATCGTTGGCTTAATGCCCGGCAAAGTAACATGGAACATTTTCCGATAGCGGCTTGCCCCGTCCATATCGGCAGCCTCATAAAGCGCCGGGTCGATGGATGCCATCGCAGCCAAATATATAATCGTATTCCAGCCGACTTCTTTCCAAACATGCGACGCTCCGACGATTCCCCAGAAGTATTTGCCTTCACTGAGCCATTGGATCGGCTCCTTGATGAGATGCAGCTTCATAAGGACATCATTGATGATTCCGTCCGAAGCCAAGCTCGTCGCCACAATCCCGGTTACGATGATCCAGGATAGAAAGTGCGGAAGATAGGAGATCGTCTGTACGGTTCTTTTCCAAAATACTTTCCGGATTTCATTCAGTAACAATGCAAGGATAATTGCAGTCGTAAAGCCGAGAATCATATTGATAACACTCATTGCGAGCGTATTGCGAAGCACTTGCAGGAAACTATCGTCCTTAAAAAGAAATTCAAAATGTTTAAAGCCTACCCACTTCTGTTCACTAAAGTCTCTAGCCGGCTTGTAGTCCTGGAAAGCCATGGTCCATCCCCAAATAGGAACGTAGGCAAACAAGATGATGTAAGCCATCAGAGGCACCGACATATAGATCAACTGTCTCTGTTCTTTGAGTACGGCCCAGGTGATTTTCTTGTTTGTCTTAGGCTTCCGGACGGCAGAGTCTTTGACAAAGGTCTCTTCCATAAGTTTGTTCTCCCCAAAACCCCATATTTCGTAAACAAGGAAGGCATGAAGCCTCCCCGTTTACGATTCATGTACCTTCCGTTGCCTTACTTAACAGACCAAGTGTCTCTTCTCCATTGCAGCACTTCATTAATCCGATCTTCATAAGCCTTGATGTTGAGCTTGCGGATATCAGTGACGTACTCATCCCAGACGCTGTCGAATTCTTCCGGTTTAGCAAGAATGGCTTTGGGTAAGTACTTCGTGGACAACTCATTTTGCTTCGTATTCACGATTTTCGCTTCAGATCCGTCTACCAGGTCGACAGACCATGCGGGGTAAGCGATGTCGTTCTCGGGAGCCGGACTGAAGAAGTCGACATAGCTGTTGAATCCATATTGGGCGAGGAAGTTCTTGTCATACTCTTTCATGCCTGCCAGAATTTCTTCAGGCTGGGCAGCCGCATCTGTAGCGTTGCCGTCCGAGAATAAACCTTCCATTTTTGGGGCTTGGCCGTAGAAGGAATCGGCTTTATTCGCGAGCTTCCAGGTTGCATCGGTAAACTGATCGCGCTGCTCTTGCGTTTTCATGAATCGGCCATCTTTGACGATGTAATCTTCCCCTTCGATCCCCCAGGCCAAGATTTTTTGCCAATCTTCTTGAATCAGCGTATCCAATAGTTTAATAATTCTGATAGCCTGCTCTTCGGATGCATTGACCGTAATCCCGAATCCGTTATTGAGGTTTAGAGCCGGACGATCTTTGTAATGATCCCGGATGCTTTCATCAAATACAAGCGGAAGACCAACATATGTTCTTTCATCTTTCTTCTGGGTAATCAGCGCGTTTTCTGCGCTTTGGAAGTTCCAGTGCTGGTCAAACATACCAAGAACTGCGCCGCTGGAGATTTTCGCCATATACTGGTCGAAGTTTTGAGTGAACGTTTCTTTGTCGATGATGCCCAGGGTATTCATCTCGTTCAGCTTTTTATAATAACGTTTGGCATAGTCCTTATCGGCAAAAATTTCCGCCTTGCCATCTTTAACGACCACACCGCCATCGTTCGGATGACCGATCAAATGCTGAGGAGCATTGAACAGCCCCCAGTTTTTCCAGTCATAGTTCAGAATTTCAAAGCCGATCGTCGGCGTACCGTCGATGGTCGGATGCTTTTCCTTGTATTGTTTAATCAAGTCAAAATATTGATCCAAGGTTTTAACCTCTGGATATCCCGCCTCTGCCAACACGTCCTTCTGAATCCAGAAAGCCGGGCCCGAATACCAAGACGAGCTAACGTCCGCATTCGTTACACCGTAGTTTGGAAGATTGTAAATATGACCGTCATTCGGGTCTTTCATCATGTTCCAGTACTTCTCATAATGCTTCTTCAAGTTTGGCGCATGTTCTTCAATCAAATCCTCGAGCGGGATAAAGGCACCGGCAGCTGTCAGCTTTTGATTCGCTGTCATCATGTCCGGATAATCGCCGCCTGCAATCATAACGCCGAGCTTCTGGTCAATATCGCCTGCCAGGAACTCGAATTTGAAGGATGCTCCTGTCTTTTCCCTGATTAATTTATAAATCTTGTTGTCAGGTGTTGGTTGCTGGTCGGGCTGACCGATAAAAACACTCACCTCAAATGGTTCGATCTTATCCCCGTCCGTCCCGGGTGTTGTTTGTTCTGCGGAGTCCTTTGCTTCCGGCTGGGCCCCGCTATTCCCGTTTCCGCCCCCGCAGCCCGTAAGGACGATGCAAAGCGACAACAGCAACACCGTGCTGAGCCGAAGCCATGATTTTGTCTTACCCCCCATAAAAGCACCTCCGTCATAATGTGGTTACATCGTTGGTCGATACGCCTCTTCGTGTAACCTTCCTTTATTTTAAAAGCGCTTTCAAAGGCGGACTATACTATAATTAAAGCATTAACCTTAAAAACTTTAGAACATCCTCTTCTTGAACTCATTCGGTGCCATGCCCCATCTTTTTTCGAAATGCTTAAGGAATTGGTTGTAGTGGGTGTAGCCGACCCTTTCGGCGATTTCGCTGTTCTTCAGCTTGTTCTGCTTCAACAGCGTGGCCGCTTCCTCAATCCGCAAATTATGTATGAGTTCGTTGAAGCCAATCCCATTCTTACGCATCAGCAGCTGGCCGAGATAGACGGGATGCAGATAAAAAAGCTCCGCCAATCGCTTAATGGTCAGATTCTCGCGGTATTGCTGCCGAATATAATCGTTAATCTCCTGGATTACGCCTTGCGAATGCCGGGCCTGTTCCTTGAGAAGAAGCTCGATGCACTCTTCCCCGAAGCGCAGCAGCTCTCCCATCAAGTCGTTCAAATGGAAGGTTCCGTCCGTTAATCCAGCTGCATTGGATTTGGCTGCTAGGATTCGAGCTTCCGCACCTTCCGCCTCCCTCACCAAATCCATGATTTTATACAAAACATGGATCACCATTTTCTTCACGATCCCCGGCGCGATTCGCTGCTCCGCAAACCTGGACGCAGCCAATCCGGCAGCCTCGCGGTATCCCTTCTTGTCGAGGAGCTCCACGGACCTGATGACATCATCCATCAGGTTCGTGGGGTAACGATAATGAAACGGCCGATCCCGTACCTCTTCATATGAAATCATCCCGCCGTACGCCGGATCGTAAAATTGATGCTCGATGGCTTCCTTGGCAGTTTCGTAGCAGCAACGGATATGCACCAGAGACTGCTGGCCTTCTCCTACAGCCATAAACAGCCGCTGTCCTGCATAATGGCGGACCAGCTCGCGGATCGTGCCTGAGGGTACGCTCCCGTTGTCAGGGGAATAACCGTTCACCAAACCAAGCCGGTTCGATTCCAGATCGATGACATACTCCGAATTCGCGTGGGCTGACAAGCGGGCGACGGTTTCCTTGACGTCAGGAAACAAGTCAGGCTCTGCTTGGATCAGACATACGTTCCACTCTTGATGGGCGGAGGATATAACCTGAAGCCTCGACAGGCCGCTAGCCCTAAGCGGCATCTCCAAGAGCGTTTGCATGATCAACGAAACATCCTCTTCCCTCTTAGCAATCGCGCTCAGGCTTAATCTGCGATGCTCCTGCATCAGCTCAGCATGAATCTTGCCGAGCTCCTCCTCGGCTTCCTCTGCAATAATAGGCTTCAGCATGTAGTGATGGATGCCGTGCCGCAATGCCTTCCTTGCATATTCAAATTCACTGTAGCCGCTCATGATGGCAAATTTCACACCGCTATCCCGGTGATGCTGCTGCCAGGTTTCAATCATATGAAGCCCGTCCATTAGCGGCATGTTTACATCGGTAATGACCAAATCCGGCGCAAGCCTATGAATCATCTTCAAGCCTTCCACTCCGTTGCCCGCGGTTCCGCAGACGCTAAACCCCAAGCGTTCCCAATCGATCCACAGCGCCAGCCCTTCCAGCGCAACCGGTTCGTCATCGATCAACAGCACTTTGAAAGGCATGGTTCTCCCCCTCTCCGCCTTTATGCTCCCGAGACTCCAACAGCCGGATCGGAATCTCGAATGAAACGGTTGTCCCTTGATTCGGGGTGCTGGCAATGTTGAAAATGACATGATCGTCGTAGTACAGCTCCAGCCGCCGATATACGTTTCGAATGCCGAAGCTGTTGCCCGAGAACTGCTCGTTGCGAACCGAGAGAATAATGTCCCGTAGCTTGCTTTGCTCAATGCCCTTACCGCTATCCGTAATGACGATGCGAAGATAATCACGGGCAACCGAAGCACTTATGGTCACCAGACCCGCTCCATCCATCGCCTGCAGGCCATATTTGCATGCATTCTCAACGAGCGGCTGAATGCTCATTTTCGGAATTTTATAATGAAGCGCTTCCATATCGATGTTGAATTGATATTCGAATTTATCCCGAAAGCGGAATTTTTCGATTTTGAGATACATTTCGATAAATCTGATTTCCTCCTCCACGGAGACCAAATCCTCTCTCCAGCTCAGCAGTCTGCGAAGCAGCTTGGACAAGCTTTTGATAATATCCGTCACATCCGTGTATCGATTCTTCGTGCAGACCACCAATATCGCATTCAGGGTATTGAACAGGAAATGGGGATTCATCTGGCTCTGCAAAAAGTTCAATTCAGCCCGAACCCGCTCCATCTCCAGGCTTTTCTTCTGAATCTCCAGCTTGTACACATTGTTGATCAGGGAGTTCATCTTCGCTGTCATCTGATTGAAATTCCGGATGAGTCCGCCGATTTCGTCCCGGCCTTCGTCCAGTTCAATCAAGTCGAATTTCTCGTTGCTCACCTTCTGCATATGACGGGACAAACGCTTCACCCGGTAATTGTAGGACCGGAGCATAACGGTAATAAAGACCGCCGCAACCAGCGTAACAACCGCTGCCAATACAACGGTAAACAGCTGCATATCCAGCATGGCGCTCGTAATCCGGCTCCCCCGGTTGATGCCGATCAGCTTCCACCCCTTCACGTACCTGGCCGTTCCGATTGAGAACACATGCCGATCCTCTTCATCGTATTGCTCCAGGTCAAGCTTCGAATATGCGCTGTACTTCCCTCTTTCATAACCGCTGCTGGCCGACATAATAATCTCATTGTTCTCGTTCACCAAATACATATCCAGATAATCGCGTTCCCGTACAATAACGTCATAGATCTTGCTCAGGTCGATGTCGATGCGAAGCAGCTTCTCATAAGTGGAATAGCTATCAAAATAATCCATCTTCTCAATGACGCTTAAATACGGAACCGTCGAAGCCGAATTGCTTGCCTCCGTAGCCCTGTATGCCGCCACCAGCACCGGATGGGCCGAGCTCTTCCACAACGCATACCAATCGCTCTCGAGCACATTATCGTTGATCACATGATAATTGCCGCCGGACACAATGGTGGAATTTTCGGTGAAGATGCTAATCCGCTGAATCTGGTTGTTAACCGGTATGTAGCTCGTTACCCGATTCCGGAGCTGCTCATCAAAGGTTTCGTAGAAGTCCAGCTGGGACTCATACTCGCGATCGAGCATTTCGTAAAGGGTCTTATCTGTACTCAGCGCATGACTTACAGCCACCCCGCCGTCGATGAAATTATGAATATCCTTCCTAGCCCGCTCCATCGAGATATCGAGGTTCTGCTCCTCTCTCTCCCGGATCAGCTCCGACATCCGATCCATAAAGATGAGGTTGACCACCAGAATAGGCAGCAGTACACCAATGACAAAAATAAGAAAAAATTTAGTTTTCAACGGAATATCGTTCACGAAATTCCCCAGCCTGAACACTCTCTTCATGAAGGCACCCTCCCGGTTTAGCGCTGCTTGCTTTCAACATGATTCTTGTAATTCGAGGGCAGAATCCCGGTTGTCAACTTAAACTTATGGATAAAATAGTCCGCGTTCGGGAACCCGACATGGAGCGCAATCTCGGAAACCTTCATTCCGCTCCGTTTCAGCAGCAGCTTGGCCTCCTCGATCCGCTTGTCATTCAGGTATTCCTTGAACGGCTTGCCAGCATGCTTCTTGAACAGCTGCCCCAAATAGGTGGCGTTCATATGGAAATGTCGTGCCAAATCCTGAAGCTGAAGCCTGCTCCGGTACTCCCGGTCGACATACTGAATCACTTGAAAAATGGTGTTGTGCTCGTTAAGCTTGCTTAACTCTTCCAGCTGCGAAGCGGCCTCAAACGCGAGCAACCGCATATAATTCTTCAATGGCGCTTTATGGCAAGCATCACTCAGATGACCAAGCTTCCTTTGCAGCCGGTTCATGAATAGATCCGGATCTCCATTCATTTCCGCGATTCTTCGACACAGCTTCAATTCCAGATCGGCCACATCGGCTTGAAAAGCCCTCAGGTGGAGGAGATGATCGGGCATGGCCGTAAAAATCCGCGCCAAGCATGACTCGATGGACGCATGCTCCCCCGCCATAATCATGGAAAGCAATTCGTCCATCCATCCGCAGGGAAGTCCCCGGAGCCGCTCGGCTCCTCTCGGTTCTTGGCAACAAAACACGCCGCTTCGGCCTTGGCTTCGCTTATCGTCGCGCACCTCCGCGCTTTGCCTGTAAAGCTTTCCGATCGCCTGGATTCCCTCCCCTGTGCCGCTTAACGCCACGATAACCGGCCCTTCAAGCTCCCGGGCCAGAGCAGACTGCAACTGCAGCGCAGTCTCCATGACCTCATCCGGAGTCGAATGCTCGACATGCAGCACCACTCCGATGCTCCCGCTATTGTCCTGGAAGCATCCCAGTAAGCTCGGGGGCCCGTAATCGGTCATCCATTCGATCCAATCCACTCCCGTTTCAGTAATCCCTGTTTCAATCAATAGGCACTGCAGCAGCGGCTCGCCCTGGATTTGCATCGCATTGCTGGCTTGCTCTGCCAAATCAGGGCTCAACTCTTCCCGAATGAGCCGGTTCAACAAATAATGGACGGCAAGGCCGGCTTTCTTCCGGTAGCTGCGTTCAGCGTCTCGTTCGTCCTGGATCTCATGGCTGAGCTTGGCAAGCACTGCCTCAATCTCCTCGTCATCAATCGGTTTCAGCAAATACTCGGCGACCCGTTGGCGCATGGCTTGATGCGCGTATCCAAAATCATCATATCCGCTCAAAATAACGAATTTCGGAGGAAGAGGCAGTATCCGTTTGCTGTGCTCAATCAATTCCAGGCCGTTCAGGACTGGCATGTGGATATCCGTCATCACCAGCTCGGGCTTCAACTGTTCCATTAACTTTAGCGCTTCCGGAGCGCTCAGGGCTTCTCCGCATATTTGAAATCCAAACCGGTTCCAATCGATCATGGTTCGAAGTCCTTCCAGAACCCATGGTTCATCGTCCACCAGAAGTACATTGAACAATACCCTCGTCCCCCCTCATGATATGTTAGATGTAAGCGCACTCATTTTACCTTATACTACCATACTAGTATATCTGTGAGAATATACTGCAGCTCCTCTGCTTTATATTGGTATCCTGGTCAGAACACAAATAACCATAAGCGGGGTTCCTTTGTACAAAGGAACCCCGCTTACGGGCTGCTCAAGCTTGCCTATCCCTTAATCCCGGATAAAGTAACGCCTTCAATAATATATTTCTGCCCGATGATATACACGATGAGCACCGGGACGAGCGCAATGGAAGCCCCCGCCATCATCAGCGTCCAATCTGTCGCGTACATGCCGCGGTACAAATTCAGCATCATCGGCACGGTAAACTTATCCGTGCTGCTGAGAAAAATCAACGGGTTAAAGAAGTTGTTCCACATCCCGAGAAAGGTAAATATCCCGAGTGCCGATAAAGCCGGCTTGATTAGAGGAATCATGATCCGGGCGTAGATCGTCCAGCGATTCGCGCCGTCCACGATGGCCGCCTCTTCCATTTCCTTCGGAATGCCCCTGAAGAATTGCCGGAGCAGAAATACCCCGAATGCGTTCAGCAGCGCAGAAGGGACGATAATTGCCAGATGCGTATCCAGCCATCCGATATTTTTCATGATCAGATAGAGCGGAATAATGGTTACTTGTCCCGGCACCATCATCGTTGCCAGAAACAGGACGAACAGCGGCTCCCGGAACGGGAACGTGATTTTGGCAAAAGCATAAGCCGCCATGGAGCAGGTAACCAGCTGTGAAACCACCACGATGATATTGATGTAGAAGCTGTTGAAATACGCGCGCCCGAACGGCAGGGCCGTCAGCGAATCCTTATAATTGGACCAGATGAACGGATCCGGAATCCATTTGGGCGGCACGACGAATACTTGCGACAAATCCTTGAGCGAGCTGAGCACCATCCACACAAACGGCAGGGCCATCATGCAGGCACCTAAAATCAGCACGATATGCAGCACCACGGTGGACATCCTCAATCCCCGATGTATCATTCGTTTTCCTCCTTCCTAGGTTCGAACCGTCAGTCTTCGTAATGCACCCACCGCTTGGACATCTTCATCTGGAACAAGGTGAGCGACAGGATCATCACGAACAGGATGACCGCCGACGCCGTGCTCTTGCCAAAGGTAAAGTCCGCAAAGGCCGTCTCGTAGATGTGATAGACAAGCGTATAGCTGGCCTTCGCCGGTCCGCCGGAGGTCATGACAAACGACTGGTCGAACACCTGAAAGGAACCGATGATGGACATGATCGTTACGAAAAAGGTCGTCGGGGACAGCAGCGGAATCGTAATATGGATCAGCTGCTGCCATTTGCCGGCGCCGTCAATCTCGGCCGCCTCGTAATAGCTTCTCGATATGCCCTGAAGTCCGGCAAGGAACAGCACCATGTTGCCTCCCAGCCCCATCCAGACGCTCAGCAGGGCAATCGAAGGCATCACGTACCTGGAATCCGTCAGCCAGGAGGGGCCCGTTATCCCGAACCACTGCTGCAGGTACATGTTAATGAGGCCGAAGTCGGCGTTGAACAGCCACATAAACACGACGGCCACGGCGACGGACATCGTAATGTTCGGCATGAAGTAGATCAGCCGGTACAGAATCTTTCCGCGAACCCGGTTTAAGCCCACCGCCACCAGCATGGCGAGAACGATGCCGGTCGGTACCGACAGAATCGTGTAATACACCGTGTTCACCAAAGCGATGTGGAACTCCTCATCCTGAAGCTGAGACACGAAATTTTGGAGTCCGATAAACTTCTTCGCCCCCATGCCGTCCCAGTTCATCATGCTGATGACAAAAGCCGAGATGAGCGGAACCAATGAAAAAGCGATCAAACCGATCATCTGGGGAAAGATAAAAAAGTACCCCCATAAACCGTCGGACGTCTTGCTCTTTAAGGTTGTTCTCCTCTCCGGAAACCGCTCCGGAGAAGGAGCGGCTCCGGAGCTTCCTGCAGGCTGCATGTTCATTTCATCTCACCGTTCCTCCCCAGAGCTGGATCAATTATTGCCGCTCTTGTAATCCTGAATTTTCTTGTTGGCCATATCCTGAATATCCTTCAAGGAGCTTTCAAGCTCCTGATCTTTCAGCCACAGCGCCTCGAACTTGGACGTTATATCCTGGCTTAGCCCGGGAATGCCTGCCTCGAACGGAGTCAGGGAATACCCGATCTCGCGCGCGTCCAGGAATAACTGGGCGTGCTCCGGCAGATTCCCTTCCAGGACCACCTCATCCGTTCCCTGTACCGACGGGACGGCATTGCCGCCGCCCTGCAGGCGGAAGCGTTGGCCCTCTTTGCTAACGTACTCGGAGAAGAAGGTGTATGCCGCTTCCTTATTCTTCGATGCCTTGTTCATCACCATGTATGCAGTCGGGATACCGGCCGGCTCGATTTTATTGCCGGTATTGGTTGGCCATGTAACCACGTCATATTCAAGTCCTTGATTCTTCTTGAACAGCGGCAGGTACCAACGGCCTGCAGCAACGAATCCGACCTGGTTGGACATAAACATGGCATCCCCGCCTTGCCCTTTCGGAAGCGTGCCGGAGAAGGTGATGTTTTTGGATTTCACGTTGTCGTACAGGAAGCGGAAAGCCTCCATCGCCTTCGGATCCGAAGCCGCTACGAAATTCCCTTCGTCGTCGTACACCCGGCCGCCGTTGGAAGTAACCCAGCTGTGGTAGCTGTTCCAGGAGTTATCCAGCACGTAGCCGTACTTTTTGCTGTCCCTGATCTTGTCCGCCATCTCCTTGAATTTGTCCCAGGTCCACTGTCCGTTCGCCTGAAGATCGGCCGGCATCTCGGTTATCCCTGCTTCCTTCAACACCTTCTTGTTGTACCACAGCACCATCGGGTTGCAATCCACCGGCACCCCGAAGATCTGGTCATCCCGAACGGCTGCGCCCCACAAGCCTTCGAAATAATCCTCTTTCTTGATCACGCTTTCCGGAGCTTCCATATACGTCGTCAAATTCTCAATGCTCTGATTCTCGATCAGTTTCACGACCAGGGCGTCGCCTGCATAGAAGATATCCGGAGCCGTCCCGCCTGTTAATTGGGTTAATATTTTCTGATCATACTCGCCCGGAATCGGAATAAATTCGACCTCAATGTCCGAGTGATTCTTATTAAATTCCTTCGTCAGCTCCTGAAAGCGGCTAAGCTCGCCCGGATTTCCCCAGGTCGCCCATTTGATCTTGACCTTCTCGCCGCTTCCGGACTCCCCGCCCTCTGATGTTCCGCCACCTCCACACGCTTGGAGTATGGATGATAGTAGAAGAATGATTGCAAGCAATGACCCTCTCACCTGTTTTCTTGTCATTTCATTTCCTCCATTCAAACCAGATTTGGACTCGCTGGCATAGCTTTTGTAAACGCTTTAATTATAAAATTTTGGCAAAAAGCTTTTGAACGGATTATGTTCCGAAAAAGTGGCTTCTTTTCCGATCCTGCGAAATCCCCTTATTTTCGATGCTGTCCCTGGTACTCAGCTGGCGTCATGCCTACCATTTTCTTGAACAGCTTGCTGAAGTATTTCACGTCATTGAATCCGGAACGATCCGCCACTTCATACACACGCAGCGATGTTGTGGAGAGCAGCTCCTTGGCCCGTTTCAAGCGGAGATCAATGACATAGTCAATGAAGTTGTGTCCCGTGACGCGCTTAAACAATTCGCTAAAATAGTTGCGGCTGACAGCCACTTCGTCCGCCACCTCCTGCAGGGAGATCGGCTCGGTAAAGCGCGCCTTAATATATTGGACGGCCTGCAGCACGATCCGCTCATGCAGCGTGGATTCCGGTACAGGGTGGCGCATGGCTTCCTCCCGAAGCGCATGAAAGCCTTGGAGAACCAGCTTCTTCACTTCCTCCACCGAGCGAAGCTTGCCCACCTCCCCGATCTGCGGAAGCGGCGGACCGCCGGGAAGATGTAACATAGCAAGCAAGCTCAGAAGCTCCTCTGCTTCCCGGAGGACCGCCGGCTTCTTCATCCGTCCGGGACGCCAGCGCTGCATAATGGACTGCAGACGTTCCTCGCTAATGTCCATGTTCCCGACGGTCAGCGCGGCCCTTAGGGCATGCAGCTCGGCAGCCGGCCGCTCATGAGTCGAATCGGCATCGGTCAGGGGAAGCTCCTCTGCCCGCAATATCTGTTGATCTGGATGAAAGAAGAGGCCCTCCAGGCTTTCAGCGGCTTCTCTAAACGCTTCTTGCAGCTTATCCATGCTGTTATATCTCCTGCTAAGCCCCATCGTGCTCCGGATCGGCAGGCGGATAGCTCCTTCGTCCCCTGAAGCCTGCCCGTTTGCTTCATCCCTTAACGGTAAGCAGACCGCGATCCGGTCCGTTTCCAGCCGAGCTGCCAGCGCCTCCGGCGCCTGGTCATATAACTGCCCCATGAACCGTTCGATCTCCTCCTGCCAATCCTTTGGCTGTATGCCGGCCGCAGCAGCGCCCAGATCCGAATCTAGCTGGAGCACAGCCAGCAGATACGAGCCGTTATGGTTCCATGCTTCCAGCTTCGCGAGTGCATCCGGCTCACCGGACAGCGCCTGAAAGAGCATTTTTCCGGCGGCCTTCTTCTTATTCAGCCGCTGCTGCTGCTCATGCTCGGTCAGAATCCGCTGCATCTGCTTCTCCTCTTCCAGCTTCAATCGCATGTGATCAAGCACGGTGCCCAGGGAGTCCGCGTCCAGCGTCGGCTTGAGGATATAATCCGATGCGCCAAGCCTGATGCCTTCCCGCACGAACTCGAAGTCGCTGTGACAGCTGAGCAGCAGTACCTTCACCCAAGGACAAAGCTCCCTTGTCCGGCGAGTTAATTCTAAACCGTCCATGACAGGCATCGCGATATCCGTGATCAGAATGTCCAAATCCCCGTTAACGATCCACTTCATGGCCCGTTGTCCATTGGAGGCTTCCCCGACAAGCCGGTAACCGTATTTCTCCCAATCGAAGGTCGAGCGCAGTCCCGTACGCGCGATCGCTTCGTCATCCACGAGCAGCACTCTGTACATAATCGTCCCCCCTTTGTCTTGCAAACGTGACCGTGACCCTCGTTCCTCCGCCTTCCGTGCTTTCCACCCATACCCCGTACCTGCTGCCGTAATACAACTGGACCGTTTGGTGAACATGACGCAGGCCGATATGGGTCATGCCTTGCTTAGAGTGATCCTGCTCATACGACAGCAGTCCCTTGATCCGTTCAGGCTTAATGCCGATTCCGTTGTCCTCGATCCGCACCATGACATCCTGCTGCTGCAGTGTTATCCGGATCTGAATGACGCCCCCTTCATCAAGCGGGGCAATCCCGTGAAAGATCGCATTCTCCACGATCGGCTGCAGCAGCATTCGAGGAACGTGGAGGTCCTCCATTTCCTCGGGGCAATCGATCCGCAGCTCGATTTGGTGGTCATAACGGTAATTCTGGATGATCATATATTTCCGAAGCAGCTCCAATTCATCTCCAAGCCTTATAAACACTCCGTTGCGCTCCAGGCTCCCCTCCAACAGATGAACCAGGGCCGTAACCGATCGGTCCACGTCATTCGTCCGATTCAGCTTGGCCATCCAGCGGATCGAGTTCAGCGTATTGTAGAGAAAATGGGGATTGATCTGATACCGCAGCGCGCGGATTTCGGCTTTTTTCTTCTCGGACTCCTCCGCGGCGATCCGCCTGATGAGCAGGTCGATCTGCTCTATCATTTTGTTGAAGCTTCGGCCCAGCTGACCGATCTCGCTGGGGCCTACGTTCTTGCTGCGGACCGATAAATCGCCCGCCTCGCTTCTGCGCATCAAGCGGCTCAACTGAACGAGCGGATTGCCGATTCTCCTCGTCATGAAATATCCGATGCCGATCGCGGCCAGAATCGATCCGAATACGATCCAGACCGTGAAACTCCTAATACTGGCGGAATCGGCCGTCAGTTCCTTAAGCGGCACCATGCCGACCACATGCCAGCCGTTGTTCAGGCGCGAGGGGATCATCAGCGTTTTGTTGTTATTCAGGTTGTATTCCGTCAAACCCGAGGGCAGCTTGATCCTGGACTGCTTCCCGTACATCGATGGATCGGGATGGTAAAAGTAACGATTCTCGTCATTCGCCACGTACATATACCCCGTGTCGCCGAATTGGACATGGTTTAATTCATCGATCAGGACATCCCCCATAATTTCGATGAACATCACCCCGACGATCTCCCCCGTATCCCAGCTCCGGATGGCCCGGCCCAGCCCGAACACGGGAAATCCCATTCCCGTTTGCTTCAGGTAGGAGGTATCCGACAAGCCGAACCATACCGCCTGCCCGTTCGCCTCCAGTATCGCCCGATACCAGGGAGAATCCCACTGGTCCGGGATGGACATCAAGGAATCCGCGCTCAGGACCGAATTGTTCCGCTGCACGTCAAACACGTATACGTCCAAGATCTCCGGCGAATTAATCATGATGGACGTCAGCAGGTCCTTCCCCTCCTTCACCTTCAACGTCAGGTCGTATTTACTGATATCCTGATCCTCCAGTATGCCGTGAACCACTTTGCTGTTCAGCACCATCATCGAGGAGTCGTCCAGTTTCTTGAAGAACATATTCAGCTTGTCGCTGACTTGGGTGATCGTGAGGGAAGCCACTTTACTGACCTGCTCCTCCACGATCGATGCCGATTTGTGATACGACAGGAAACCCATGATGAGAACCGGGAGAGTTGTGCCGATGAAAAAAACAAAAACAGTTGAATCACGATCGAATGAAGACGACGGTATCCCCGCATACATGCTCCCTCCTGTTTCATGAAATGAAAATTGCGAACCATTTGAGATAGCGCTTACATAACTATCTGACCTTCTTTCTTCTTCGCTCTGGACGCTCATCCATTCTGCCTTTCTTACCTCCTTCTCCCACATCCCGACGGGAGCGGTGCCCGGGAATCCCTTCCCTGCTTGCATCCTCGCTTCGGGTGTATCCATCGTATTATGTTTTCCTGACGTTGTCCCTAAGTCCATGCGCTTATGTTTGGGCTGCGCAATAAAAAAAGATGGACCCGAATAATTCCGGGTCCATCTCTTGTATTTGGATATAATGTCGCCTTCTGAGGCTTAGTAAGCCAGCGTGAACAAACCGTTGATGTGGGACAGGTAACGCATGTTACTTGCTTCCTTCATCAAGGTTGCAGGCAGACCTTTCAATTGGGTTTTGTTGGCGCCGATGGTGCCGATGGCGTCTTTACGTCCTAAGCTGCCAAGCGTACCGGAGAATACCGGATTGAAGGAAGCTGGTGCGCCGCCGTTCAATTGAGCGAAGATGTTGTAGCCGATCAGCTCGCCCATTTGCCATGCCAGCTGTGCCGTTGGCGGGTATGGACGGCCTTCCGGTCCCATAACAACCGCACTGTCGCCGGCAACGTATACGTCAGGATGGGAAGCGGATTGCAGGAATTCGTTGACAACCGCACGTCCGCGGTTGACTTCGATGCCGCAGTTAGCCACAACGGAGTTGCCCTGTACGCCGCCAGTCCATACCAAGGTGCTGGTTTCAATCGTGCTGCCGTCTTTCAGTTCAACGGTTGTGCCGTCCATTTTGGTAATCGGCAATCCGGTCAGGAAGTTCACGCCGCGTTTTTGCAGGCTTGTTGTCGCGCGGTCAACCAATTCAGCTGGGAAGCCCGGCAGAATGGAAGGAGCTGCTTCAACACAATAAAGCGTGATTTCTTGTGGGTCGATACCGTATTTGCGAGCCAGCTCGCTTCTCATATCGGCATATTCGCCAACAAGCTCAACGCCTGTCAAGCCGCCGCCGCCAACCACGATGGTAGCGTCCGCTTTGTTTTTGGTTTTGCTGTATTCCGCAATGCGGGACTCCACATGAGCACGCAGACGGTTAGCATCGTTCACGGACTTCAGAATGAAGCTGTTCTCTTGCAGTCCCGGAATGCCGAAGAATGCCGTTTCGCTGCCCAGTGCGATAACCAGGGCATCATAAGTGAAGTTTCCGCCGTCGTCGAGGGAAACCGAACGCTCATCCGGCTTGATTTCCTTAACGTTGCCGATGCGCAGGTCAACGTTCGCGCCGCGCAGAAGCTTGTCGAGCGGCAAAGCTACTGCCTTCTCTGCGATGTTGCCTGCTGCCAGACGGTGCAATTCCGTAATGATCTGATGGGTTGGGAAACGGTTGATCAGCGTGATTTTTGCGGCAGCACCAAAATGCTCGCGTGCAGAAAGCGCACTAAGCAAGCCGCCATAGCCTCCGCCCAAAATTAAAATATGTTTAGACATGACCATCCTCCGTTCTTCGTATGATTTATGGATTAACGCTTGTTTTGTTGGTCGCGCTCGTTAAGAACGTCCAAAAAAGCCTGAGCATAGCGAAGACCCTTTTGAACCTGAGGATCTTTCAGCATTTTCATCAGACCAAATACGCCGATCTGAGCTTGGTCGCCTTGAGCATGTACGCGGTCTCCGGCTTCGATGGCTGCAGATGCAACGCTTTTTGCTGTTGTCGTGATCGGCTTCGCGAATCCGCTCAGGGAAGCCATGGTGTCTTCCGCTAGCACGGGATCCGTAGCTACGGATTTACCGAAGTCATACGCCTTAGTCATGACGGTCAGCATTTCCGTAAGTTTTGGAAGATTGTCCACGAGAGTTGTGAGGGATTCCTGAACCTCGGGCTTGAGCAGTTGTTCGAGCAGCACATCAGGACGGCTGGACGCCGCAGCTTCTTGGTTTCCTACAACATTTTCCGGAGTTTCGGACGGCTGTGGGGAAGATGTTTCTGTCATAATGAATTGCCTCCTTTTCTTTAAGTGAATTCCCAAGATGAACTTGGCGACGATCGTACCGGCTAGCTTTAATTTTGGGATAACCGGTATCTATTATGCATCACTTACAAAAGTGCGAACTTATGGGTGACTCACTATCGCCAAAAATAAAGCAGGGGGAACCTTCCCCCTCCTTTATCTGAAACAATCTTAGGGATTGTGATAAATATCTCTAAGTACTAGTCTATAACTTGTGAAGCATAATTACAAACATAAAATACAATTTTCGACTACAAAGTTAGAACGCGATACTCGCCTTCTTCATATGTCACTCTTGTAACAGGTCGGCCGGAAAAGTCAAGCGCTTCCCGAAGCGGAATCCAAGCGGTGCCGCCGATTAAATGAACATCGGAGGACACCGGCTTGCCGCCGGTTTGCATGGGGAACAGCAAGCCTCCCACCGGGTCGGCTTCCCAGCGATTCCCTGCCAGCGTCACCTGCACGGTCTTGTTGTGAGACTTCCAGGATACGCTTCCGCCAAGCCGCTCCACCAAAGCGCGCAGAGGAACCATCAGCCGGCCGTCGACCAGCTTGTATTCGCCTGCCGCAAACGCGGTTTCAAGCCCTCCGAATTCCACGGCCAGCGTTCGCCCTGTCCCGAATAGCGCGGCGTTGACGGCGACGTGCTCGCGAATCCACTGCTGTGAAGGCTGTGAAGCCTTGCGGGCGGTCTGCTGAGCACGAAATTGAACGGGCTCGGTTTCCGGAGACAGTACGTCAAAGGCATAGCCTTGCTTTTTATAATAAGAAATAATGTCCGGGAGAGCCTTAACGCTTTCGGCATGGCCTTTACCGTCATGGAGAAGCACGATCGCCTCCTTGCCGTTCACTTTCGTGGTCGCCCCCTTTACGATGTCTTTAGCCGGGACGCCCCTATACCTGGAATCGCCGCTGTCGACGTTCCAATCGAATACATGATATCCCCCCTGCTTCATGTATTGAAAATAGGCCTCGTCAAAATGTCCTGCCGTCCCCCCGGGAGCTCTGACCAGCTGCGGCCGTTCCCCTGTAATCAAACGGATGATTTCCTCGGTTTTCTTGATCTGTCCCCAGAAATCCTGAAAATGCCCGTAGAGCTCGTCATAACGATGATCATATGTATGATTCCCGATCACATGGCCTTCCTCATAGATGCGGTTGATAATTTCGGGACGGGTCTCCGCCTCCTTGCCCAATACAAAAAACGTGCCCTTGATTCCTTCCCGCTTCAAAATATCCAGCACCTCGAGCGTTAAATCCGATGGTCCATCATCAAATGTCAGGTATACCGTTTTGTCGCTAGGCTTCTTCTTATATTGATCAGGTGCGGCGTTCACGGCCGATGGTTTCTTGAATGCATTGGTAGCGACCGGCTTGCTTGCCTCCTGGGTCTTTGCTTGAACATTCTGCTCCGGCACTGCTGTCAGGGATGCCGCTGCTAAAGGAGCCTGCTCCGCATATTCTGCCATCGGCGCCTGAACCTCAAGTCCCATGCCGATCATGATCAGCACTGCCACAACGCCGAAGAATACCGCTATCGATGTAACCCGCACCATATTTTTCATTATCAACTCTACCTCCATCGCTTCTATGAGTTCGGCTTCCTGATAGATTATATGGAGGGCGATTCAAAAAAAGACTAGAATCTGATATTTTCTTCCCCCCCTTGATTACTAGTCACATTACTAGTAAACTGAACTCAAATACAGAACTCGGAAGGGATGATAGAACATATGAACCACCTAGCGGTCATTCAGCGTGATATTACGGAAGTCCGGGATGTCGTTCTTCGGCGCCACAGCTCCATCCATGCCTCAGGACCCGTCATCGAATTCGGAAACTGGAGCAAAGCCGATCCGTTTCTCGGGATGATGGAGGACAAGTTCCAGGCCGGTTCATTCGACGACCATCCCCATCGGGGAATCGAAACCGTTACTTTTGTCATCGATGGAACCGTTGAACACTATGACAGCCTCTCCAAGGGCGGCGTGCTGGGGCCTGGAGACGTGCAGTGGATGACGGCGGGAAGCGGCGTCATCCACAACGAAGTGCCGTTAGAAGGCGTAACGGCCCACGTCCTCCAGCTCTGGATCAATCTGCCCCGCGAGCAGAAGATGGCGACTCCCCGCTACCAGAACCTGAAAGGCGCGGATATGCCGATCCGACAAGAGGATGGCGCGGTTGTGCGAGTCTTCTCCGGTTCTTCCGGCGATGTCGTATCTGCCACCGAAAATCATGTTCCGGTCACGATGGTCGAGGTGCTGCTGGAGCCCGGCGCTTCCATCGCGCAGGACCTGCCCGGCAGTTATAACGGCTTCATCTACATCCTTGAGGGCAGCGGAACCTTCGGAGGCAATGGCGTAAACGCGGCTAAAAGCCAGGTGTTGTGGCTGGGCGCTGGAGTCGACGGAAAACCTAGCGAAATACGGGCAGCGGCTGCGGAGCCTCTTCGCTTCGTTCTGTACGCAGGCGAGCCGCTGCGGGAGCCCGTGGCAGCCCGCGGTCCCTTCGTCATGAACACGGAGGAAGAAGTGAACGAGGCCTTCCGCGAATATCGGACGGGTACGTTCTTGAAGTTCTGATTCATTCAGGCTGGCCAAATCCTCTGATTTAGGTGATAAGCCCCTCATTCGAGGTCCCTGCTTGCAAGATATATTACAAAAAACGGTCCCTTATCATGCCTGTTCAGGCATGCCGAGGGACCGTTCTTCATATATAGCTATGACAGCACGGCTGCGAGAACCGCTTCGACATGGCCCTTCACTTTCACCTTCCGCCACTCGCCGGCCAGCTTCCCCTTCTCATCAATCAAGAAGGTTGAGCGTACAATACCCATATATTCACGGCCGAACATCTTCTTCATCTGCCATACGCCGAACATTTCGCTTACGTTATGCTCCTCATCAGACAAGAGCAAATAGGGCAGGCTATGCTTATCGATGAATTTGGCGTGGGATTTCAGCGGATCGGGGCTGATTCCGATCACGACTGCGCCGGCTTGCTCCAACGCACCATAGTTGTCCCGGAAGCTGCAAGCCTCCTCGGTGCAGGTTGGGGTCATATTTTTCGGATAGAAGAACAGCACGACTTTACGTCCACGATAATCGCTTAATGCTACCTTCTCCCCGTTCGAAGCCGGGAGTGAAAAATCCGGCACCTTGCTTCCAATCTTCAACTGCTTTTGGTCTGCGATAAGGCTCAACTCCTGCTATACGGACTTTAGGCCCGTAAAATTGATTGTCTTTTCGAAAAAAATTATAATAGAATGAATGTCGAATGTTCAAATGTTCTATCGAATTTATTCATCAGCGTAATCCGAAAGGAAGAACCCAATGACCAAAAAAACAAAGAAGACGATTATATGGAGTGTCAGCATCATACTGGCCGCCGTCATCGGTTACGGCATCTATTATGCGGCCTCGTTTTATGACGGCTTGCAAAGTCTTCAGAAAACAGGCGAAGCCTCCCCTTTTCGGGAAATCGAGAAGGTGGATGCCAAAGTCCCTGCCCCGCCGGAGTGGGAAGGCAAGGAGACGGTTAACATTCTGCTGATGGGCGTCGATGCGCGCGGTTTCGAGGAAGGGGAAATTCCTCGTTCCGACAGTATGCTTGTTGCCTCGATTGATCCCGTAAAAAAGAAAATGCACTTATTCTCTATTCTGCGCGATACTTACGTAGAAATACCCGGGTATGACCGAAACCGTATCAATACGGCCATCACGCACGGCCCGAACACGGCCATGAAGGCGGTAGGCGATCTGCTGGGCATACCGATTCAATACTACGTCTATACGGACTTCCAGGGCTTCATGAAGCTGGTTGATTCCGTCGGCGGGGTTGATTTCTACGTGGAGAAGGACATGAGTTATTCAAGTAAAGCCGACAAGAACGAGTACGACATCGATTTGAAGCAAGGCATGCAGCATCTGGACGGCAACGCGGCACTGCAATACGTCCGGTTCCGCTATGATGCGATGGGCGACTTCACCCGCACCGAGCGTCAGCGCGAGCTCCTGAAGGCCGTGGCCAAGAAAATGCAGACCACCACTTCCATCATGAAGCTTCCGGATATCCTGAAGTCCGTCAGCCCTTATATTGATACGAATCTCGATGTCGAGGATATGTGGAAGCTTGCGAACGTCGCCTACAAGAGCAAAATGAGCGGCAGCGAGCAGGTGCCACCGATGAAACTCCTGAAGGAAGAACATATCGGCGGCGCCGCCGTCTTAACGGTCGGCAATCCGGATACGCTGAAGCAGTATATCCAGGACATCATGAACCCGCCGACGCCAGACCCTGAGACCGAAGGCGGCGAAGGCACGGAAGGTGATTCCGGGAACGCCGATACCGGGAATACCGACTCCGAGAACAGCGACTCTGAAAGCTCCGCAACACCATCTGCGACAACGGATCGCAACTAATACACTTACAGCAATCAGGACAGGGTGCTACGTCAATCTAGCTTCCTGTCCTGCTTCATGAAGAAAGGAAGTTTTACTATCATGCCAACCTCAAGAAACCGTTCCGAAGCCCTGTACCAAGAAGCGCTGCAGCATATCGTAGGCGGCGTAAACAGCCCCTCCCGTTCGTTTAAAGCCGTAGGCGGCGGTGCCCCCGTCTTCATGAAACGCGCAAGCGGAGCCCACTTCTGGGACGAGGACGGCAACCGTTATATCGATTACTTGGCGGCTTACGGCCCGATCATTACCGGACACGCCCATCCGCATATTACGGCGGCGATCACGGCGGCTGCCCAAAACGGCACCCTATACGGAACGCCGACGGAGCTTGAAATTACCTTGGCCAAAATGCTGAAGGAAGCCATCCCGTCCATGGACAAGGTACGTTTCGTCAATTCCGGCACCGAGGCCGTCATGACCACGATTCGGGTCGCCCGCGCTTACACCAAGCGCAACAAAATCATCAAGTTCGCCGGCTGCTACCATGGCCATTCCGATCTGGTCCTCGTGGCTGCGGGCTCCGGGCCTTCCACGCTCGGCATTCCGGACAGCGCCGGCATCCCGGCCAGCATTGCCACGGAAGTCATTACCGTTCCTTTCAACGATCTGGAAGGCCTGCGCGCTGCCCTCGACGCATGGGGCGAAGATGTGGCCGCCGTGATGGTCGAGCCGATCGTCGGCAACTTCGGAATGGTCATGCCGAAGCCGGGATTCCTCGAAGGCCTGTGCCAGATGACGCGCGACAACGGGTCGCTGGTCATCTATGACGAAGTTATCAGCGCCTTCCGCTTCCATTACGGATCCACCCAAACCTATGCGGGTTTGGCCAATCACGAGGCGATTCAGCCGGATCTTACGGCTCTGGGCAAAATCATCGGCGGCGGACTGCCGATCGGCGCTTACGGCGGCCGGAAACACGTGATGGAGCAGGTTGCTCCGCTCGGCCCGGCTTATCAGGCGGGAACCATGGCTGGCAATCCGGCCTCTATCGCGGCCGGAATCGCCTGCTTGGAGGTATTGCAGGGCGAAGGCGTGTATGAGGAGATGGAGCGCTTGACCATCAAATTGACGGAAGGCCTGCAAGCGTCCGCAGACCGCCATGGCGTTCCGCTCACGATCAACCGCATCCGAGGCTCCTTCTCCACGCACTTCTGCGATCATCCGGTAACGAACTATGACGAAGCGCAGGATACCGACGGCGAAGCCTTTGCGGCCTTCTTCCGCCACATGCTGGACCGCGGCGTGAACCTGGCCCCTTCCAAATACGAAGCCTGGTTCATGACCACGGCCCATACGGATGCGGACATCGAGGCAACGCTTGAGGCCGCGGAGGAATCTTTTAAGGCCATGAAGAATTAACCTAGATAAATTCAAAGGACGCGAAAGGAGATTTCCTCATGAAAAAGCTGTTGAACAAGTTATAACCTGCTCCACATCCATGCCATGCTTCTACGGTCCGGATCCGTGGACCTCCTGACCTGTTCGATTCGAATCATCGGTAGTCCAAATATGAATACGGAGGCTCCGAACTTATGAGAAGCGAGCAAGAAATGATGGATTTGGTATTGGGCTATGCAGCCCGCGATGAGCGGGTTCGGGCCGTGACCCTGGAAGGCTCCCGAACGAACCCTAACGTCCCGAAGGATATTTTTCAAGATTACGACATCAGCTTTCATGTTACGGATATGGAAAGCTTTATCCAGGATCCAAACTGGATCGACGTCTTCGGGGAACGGTTGATTCTGCAGACGCCGGAAGATATGGCCCTGTTCCCTCCGGATCTTGGAGGCTGGTTCTCGTACCTGATGTTATTTACCGACGGGAACCGGATTGACATGACCCTGATTCCCATCGAAGAGAAGGAGAAATACTGCAAGGAAGACAAACTGATCCAGATCTTAATGGATAAAGATCAAACCTTCCCCAAAATTCCTGCTCCGTCCGACGAGGATTTCTGGGTACAGCGTCCGTCCGCAGCCTTTTTCGAGGATTGCTGCAACGAGTTCTGGTGGGTATCCACGTATGTCGCCAAAGGCTTGTGGCGGGAAGAAATCCTCTATGCCCAGGACCATCTACACAACATCATGCGGCCGATGCTGATGAAAATGCTGGAGTGGCACGTCGGCATCCAGACCGGCTTCTCGCTCAGCGTGGGCAAAAACGGCAAATACTTGAAAAACCACCTGTCTGCGGACAGCTGGAATCAGTTGATGTCCACCTACCCTCGCGGAACCTACGAAGAGGTATGGGACGCGCTGTTTACGATGGGAGCCCTGTTCTGCAAAACGGCGCTGGATGTTGCTGAACAGCTGGGCTTAGAATACGATATGGGGCAGGATCAGCGCGTAACGGGCTTCCTGCAGCATGTCCGGCAGCTGCCGGCGGATGCGAGCGAGATCTATTAGGATTTGCAGGACGTTGCGGTACCCTTGATTCCCAATATCGAATCAGCAAGCCGGGCTTAACGAGGACGGACTCCTGGTCCAAATGAAGCCCCGATTGCTGAGGAATTGAGTCAGCAGAGAGATGCCACTCCGGCGTCTCTTTTTTATTCCGCAGAATCCCATCCTAGCAGCGTACCCTTCCCTACTCCTACTCCTACTCCAACTCGCTTTTGCCAAATGCTCACTCCTGTCAAAAAGATTGATTCAATCCATTTGTCACATTTGTCCTTTGCCCAAACGTAATACAAATTGTAAAGGGGTGAAACCACTTGGATGTACCAGCATTCCATCAGATCGTTGCTGATGTTTTGAAGGGAGAGATCGACAAATATGAGCTGATCATGAACCGATTCCATAAAACCATCTTCAACTATTGCTATCACATGCTCGGCGACTATGCCGAAGCAGAAGATTGCACCCAGGAAGCTTTTCTGAAAGCTTACCGCAATCTATCTAAATTCGAACCGGACAAGCCCTTCGAAGCCTGGCTTTATCGCATCGCCTGCAACCAGTGCATCGACTTGCTCCGCAAGCGAAAGCTATCCCGATACCTACCCTTTCTTTATCAGAAGGATCAGGATAACAGGCATGTCGATCAGGTCATCGAGCACAAATACTATAATCCGTCGGTGCTACGGGCGCTGGCCAAGCTAACCGCCGAGGAACGGAGCCTGCTTATCCTGCGCTGCGTCGAGGACAAGAGCTATCATGAGATCAGCCTTATTTTGCAACAAAGCACGACCTATCTTAGAAAAAAATTTGAGCGGGCCGCTGCCAAGTTCCGCAAACATTACGCCATGGCCGAGGGAGAGGAAACGAATGAGCATGGACAACGACCAGGACCTGAAACCACTCTTTCAAAGGGTTGAACCGTCCGGGACAGCACTCCAGGAACGTGTCATGAACCGAATTCGAGAAGAACAATTTAAAGAGGAGCGATTTTTCGTGAAATACAAAGTAAGCATTCTCATGATGGTCGGTATGCTGCTTACCGCTTCGACGGGATTTGCCGCAGTACAGTACCACTCCTTAACCAACAGCAAGGGAGAAGTTCTATATGAGGAGAAATCGAACGCTCAGGCGCCTTCGCCGAAAAGCTATTCGAAAAAGGAACTAAACCGCATACATCTCATGAACACCATTTGGAACGAACAGATCGAGCCGGGCGAAGCCGCCATCATTTATGTCGTACCGGACAATCCCGAGCATGTCATCGATATCAAATCCACTCCGCATGCCGTAAAGGATTTCGCCAAGCTGCAAAACATGGTTAATGTGCCCGGCTTGCCGCTAGCCAAGGAGTTGTCCGGTTCGGGCACGTATACGTTCACAAACGCCAACGTGCACATGGAACGCGAGACCGACGTGAACCCGCTGACCGAGCAGGAAAAAGCCGACATCGCCAAAAAACTGCTTGAGAAAGCCAAAGCTTCCGGGAAGGACTACGCCCTGATGCCGGTGAAGTTCACCGATCAATTCTGGCTTTCGACGGTATATTATGCCAGCGGCAATAAAAAAGTCTCCCTTACCATTCTGAATAACGGTGACCACGGAAGCGTGACCTCCTACTGGGATGAGAGCACGGGCATGACCAGCCGGAAAATCGAGATCAACGGGCAGGATGTGCTGCAAAAAACGTGGAACGGCGGAAACTCGGCGCAGCTGGCGCAGTTGGACTGGGTCTATGAAGAACCAACCACTGGTCATCACTACATGTTTTCGCTCAACGCTACCACAAGTGACATCGCTGTCGAAGAGTTGATACGCATCGCGAAGACGATCATTCCGAAGGCGGATCCCAAGTAAGCCGTAAATGAAAGATAATACAAAAAAATCGCCTGTGGCGGTCTCGGGATCCGGACTCCAATCAGGCGCCGTGCTTGAGTAGGGCTGAACTTTCGCCCGGCTTTAGCAACTGTTGCCAAGGATATGAGAAAATAAAGAGAGACGCCGCTCCGACGTCTCTCTTTTGTACTGCCATATTCCCCAATCCTATCCTGGGTAGCCGCACTCCTACTTCTGCTTGATCTTATCAAAGAAATTCTCCTGAACCAGCTTGGCCGTTTCGTCCAGCTGCTTCTTGGAGTCCGTGCCTTCCTTCGAGAACGATTCCTGCACCACGTTGGACATTGCCGCATAGTAATCCTGCGTGCCGAATTGCGCTTCAGGCTTTCCTTCCAACAGGCTGAAGAGCTGCGGATCGTATTCATAGACGTTGTCGTACTTATCGTAGATCGCCCTCACCTTCGCCGCATACTCCGAATCGTCGCTGAAATATTCCAGCGGCGTCGGTACAAAATATTTGCCCTCGGCCTTGCGGGCATTGATCGTATCTTCCACCGATTTCAGCGCATCATCCGTAAAATAATCAAACGTGATATAGCGGAATGCCATTTCCTGTTCTTCCTTCGTGGCATTCGGATTGATGACCAAATAGTTGCCGCCCAAAATGCCGTGGTGCGCTCCGCCTTTCTCCATCGCAGGCATCGGATACGCAAGCACGTCCTCAGGCTTCATGCCGCCCTCGTTCAATGCCGGCTGGATCACGTCAAATGCGCCTGCAATGACCATCGCCGTCCGTCCTTGCTGGAACGAGCTGACGGCATCGCCCCATCCGAGGGCCCAGTCCTGCGGAATGGCGTTTGCTTCCCATCTCAGCTTCTTGTAGAAATCCAGCGCCTTCACGCCGGCTTCCGAGTTAAACACCGCTTTCACTTTGCCGTCCTCGTTCACTTCGATATCCCCGCCGGCTTCGAACAGGAAGTTGGTCCAGTTCCAGCCTGCTTCATTGCCCTTGCCCATCGGCGCGATTCCGGAGATGCCGGCCTTGGGGTCCGCTGCGCCTTTCGCCGTATTGTACATGTCGTCCCATGTCCAATCCATCGGCGGTACGGGCACGCCCTTCGCGTCCAGCAGCTTCTTGTTCACGATCGTAGACGTGATATAACCGTTCTGCGTAACGCCGTACACCTTGCCGTCCACGATGAATTGATCCTGCAGCACGGGATTCATGTCGTCCTTGTACTCCCATTCGTTCCAGAACTCCGTAATGTCGGCCACCCAGCCCCGCTCCACGAGCAGCTGTGCTTCCGTGGCCCAAGTGTTATAAAATGTCGGCGCTTCGTTCGAAGCCATCTTCACCCCAATTTCGTTGACGCTGTACTGCCAGTCGTCCTTCACGATGGTCACGTTCGGATATTTCGCCTGGAAGCGGGCGATTTTATCATCCTCCTGCTGACGCAGCGTTGTATCATCCGGCAGCGGATAGTGAATCTTGATCGTGATCTTTTGATCCGCGATATCCTCCTTCGGCTCCTCCGTCTGCGTCGTGGCCGTCCCGCCCGAATTGGCGGTGCCTCCCTCTTTATTCGTGACCTCCGGCGCCGCTTTGCCGCCGCCGCATGCGGCGAGCAAGGAGCTGAACAGCATAAGGCAGATCAGTAATGCTGAGAACTTGCGCATGGATACTCCCCTTTTCCTTATTGAATAATGATGTTCTTTCCTCTCTCCATCATAAAAGCCAAATCCGGAAAGGACGATGTGCATTCATATGACGATCGTGTGCAGGGCTACGATGTGTACCGCTGCTGCCCTACCCTTTGACGGCCGAGAGGCTGACGCTGCGCATGATGAATTTCTGGAACGCCAGGAATACGAAGATCGGCGGCACCATCACCATGAACAGGATCGAAAATTTAACGCTGCTGTCCAGGCTCCTTGCGTTGATGACATACTTGTAAATGGCCGTAGCCAGCGTATATTTGTCCTGGGTCTGCATGACGAGCGACGGCCAGAACCAGTCGTTCCATGCCGTGGAGAATGTAAATATCGCCAGCGTCGCGAAGATCGGAACGGATAACGGTATGGCGATCCGCAGGAAGCTGCTCATCTCCGAAGCGCCGTCGATGCGCGCCGCCTCAAAGATCTCCGGGTGAATGCCGTCGAAGAAGTTTTTGATCAGCAGGAAGAAGTACGCGTTCGCTCCGGCCGGCAGCCAGAAGGCCCAGTAGGAATTCAGCAGGCCGAGCTCCTTCAAATTGACGAAATTCGGAATCATGTAACTCGACGCCGGGATGAACAAGGTCATCAGAATGAAGAAATAGATGGCCCGGTGATACGGAACCCGGATGCGGGAAATGCTGAAGGCCGCCATGCCCAGCACCAAAATCGTGACCAGCAGATTACCGCCGAAAATCAGCAGCGTATTCTTCAGAAACATCGGCAGATCGATGTATGCCCACCCCTTCGAAAAGTTCTCCCAATGCCATTCCGAAGGAAAAAAGCGCGGCGGAAACGTGTTGATTTCCTGATTGCTCTTCAATCCGTTGAACATCGTCATGCCGATCGGGTACAGCATCGTGAAGGTCATCACGGCAATGCACAGCACCATAAACCCGTAAACCGCCTTATTCCACGGTTTTCTCAAATCCGAAGCGGACAGAATGCCTCTCTCTTTCATCCTAGTACTCCTCCCTGTTCATCTTGAATTGCAGGATGCCCAGCAAACTCAGCACAAGGAACATCAAGATGCCCATCGCGGTTCCGGCCCCGTAATCCAGCTGGTTAAACGCATATTTTACGGTCAGGAGCGCATAGGTGAGCGTGGCCTTGTTCGGTCCGCCGTCCAGCATCGCCAGCTGCGATTGATACGCCTGTGACGTACCGATCAGCTGCAGAATCAGCATGAGCACAATCAGATTGCGCATCGAGGGAAGCGTGATGTATTTAATCCGGGCCCACACGCCGGCACCGTCGATTTCGGCGGCTTCATACCAATCCTTCGGGATGCTCAGCACCCCGGCCAGATAGATCAGCATCGCCGAGCCGAATTGCTGCCATGTCTCCATGACGACCAGCGATACCATCGAGAAGCGGCTATCCGATATGAACGACACCGGATCTGCCCCGAAGAAGCCGAACAACGCATTGATCGGACCCACCGGATCGTACATCCATCGCCACATGCCGTAGAGCACGACCCCGGGCACGACAAACGGGAGATACGCGGCAATCCGGGCGAACCCCTGGAACAGCTTCAGCTCCGAGATGGCAATGGATGCGGCGATGGGCACCCAAAAGCCGATGACAAGCGTTAACAGCATGAAATACAAGGTATTCCTGACCGATAGCAGCAGGTCGGGATTGCTAAGAACCTTGGCATAATTATCGAACCCGACGAAGGTGTTGCCTTTTACGAAATCGATGTGAAAAAAGCTGTAAAAGATCCCTTTGAAGATCGGCACCCATAAAAAGACGATAAAAATCGCGATGGCCGGGACAAGGAACAAATACCCCCCTACATACTTCCTCCACAGCGGCTTGCGCTTATGCTCCTTCCGGGCGGGGCGGCCGTGCTCGATCAGAGCCTGGCCTTGTGACATGATCGTTTCTTCCATCCGACTCCCTCATTCCTTTATTCAATGTCTAGCTTTTATTGTAAAAAAGCCGGGGAGCCTTCGAACATGTCTAAAACTATGTGAAGTATGACGGATCTTACTTCTTTAGCTCGCTTGGGCTTACGCCGTAGTATTTTTTGAAGATTTTGCTGAAATGCTCCGGGGATTCATAACCCACCCGCTCGGCTATCTCGTACCGGCGGAGATCCGTGTGCAGGATCAATGCCCTGCTCTCCTCCATTCGCAGCTTCACCACATACTCCCACAGGCTGCTGCCGGTATATTTTTTGAACAGGTAACTCAAATAGTTGGGGCTCACGTGATTGTTCTTCGCTACATCGTGAATGGTCAATCCCTTCTGGCGGTAATGCTCATCGATATATTGCCTCGTATTCTCCACGATCCGGTTGCTCTGGCTCGACAGCACCTCCTGCGACGTTTCCTGGGCATAATTGTGCCAATTGAAATCCCCGTAATAAAAGACATGGAAATCATGCAGCTGCTCGCTCCACAGCATCGCTTTGTCCGCCTGTCGGCTGAGCACACTCAAGAATTCCCGTCCCCTCAATATTTGGCTGATGCCCACGGTACAGCTCCGTTTCAGGTGCAGCTCCACATGGTGGTGCAGACTCCGGCCGATCATCTCCAGATGGTGGATTTTCCCGCTGGCGTTCTCCTCCATTTCCTGTTCGCTCCATTGAAGGATGATGTTGACGTCCCGTTCCGGCGAATAGAACACCAAGGTGTGCGGCTCCTGTTCCAGCAGCTCCTTGGCGATATTCAGCGCGGCATATTGAATCAGGTGTATATCATGACTGGAAAAAGAAGCGCTGCGCTCTTCCGCCAGGCCCAGTTTCATTTTGATGACGGCAAAATAGGGGCCGACCAGGCCCAGCTCCGACTCGTCGGGACCGGCAGTGGCCGATGGATCCGGCTCCATGGAGAGCCGCTCGTTCAGCCGCTCTATTCTTTCGGACGGCGGCTCCTCCATCCGGAAATGCTCATTATCGGCCATGAGAAGCGGCTCGACCTGGGGCGCCGGCCGGTCCATCTTAAGCAGCACGCTGCGGACCGAATCCAGAAACTGCTCGCTGTTCAGCGGTTTGATCAAATAATCCTTGGCTCCGAGCTGAAGCGCCCGCTGCGCATATTGAAATGTTTCATGGGCTGAAATTATGATCGTCTGTACCCAAGGCTTCACGATCTTCGCCTGCTGCATCAGCTCAATGCCGTTCATCTCGCCCATCTGGATATCGGTGACCAGCAGGTCGATATCTCCCATCCGTATGTAGTCCAGCGCTTCCTGCCCGCTGTAGGCCATGGTTATGCCATCGATGGCAAGGCCCGAGGACGTTAACAGCCCTGCCAAGCCCTTGCATATCAAAGGTTCGTCATCTACCACCAAAATGTTGTACATCAGGAAACCTCCTGTCCGGTTGATGTAATGGTTGCTGCTTCTGTTCGCGGTATCGTGATCGTCACGCGGGTTCCCCCTTCTTCCCCGGGTTCATACTGCAGCCCGTAGCGGCTGCCGAAATGCAGCCGGATCCGCTCCTGGATATTGCGGATGCCGTAGCCCAGCGAATGATCGGGTGCATCATCATGGAGCAGCCGGCGGATGGATTCGTAGTTCACGGGGCGGAAGCCGTTATCTTCTATGACGATCCGGCATCGATCACCCTCCAGATGACCCGATACGCGGATCATTCCGTCCTCGCCCATATTTTTAATGCCATGAATGATCGCGTTCTCCAGCAGCGGCTGCAGCGTGATCTTCGGCACATGGTTCGCCAGCAATGCCTCGGGAACGTCCCATCGGATCGTAAACTGATAATCGTAACGATTCAGCTGGAGATTCATATAAGCCCCCGCATGCTCAAGCTCTTCCCCAAGCGTGATAAGATCCCGGCCCCGGCTGAGACTGATCTTCATCAATTTGGATAAATCCTTGATCATTTCGGCGGACTCGGTATTGCCCTCCATCGTGCTCTTCCAGTAAATGCTCTCCAGGGTGTTGTACAGCAAGTGGGGATTGATCTGCTGATAGAGCAGCTGCAGCTGCGCTTCCTTCTGCTTCAAATCCATATTGTATTTGTAATGGATCAGGTCATTCAGTCGGCGGGCCATGTCATAGATCGTGGAGATCAGGACGCTGACTTCGTCTTTTCTGCGCCGATAGGGGGTTTCCGGCACGACGTTTCCCGGTTCGTACCTCCTCACGAAATGCGCCAGCTTCTGGAGCGGCGTCATCAGCGACTGCCAGAAGTAAAAGACGATAATGAGGCCCACGGCAAAATAAGCGACGGAAATGACCTGTATGACGCGCTTCATCTCGCTTTGCTGGGCAAGCAGCGTTTTGACGGGCACCTTGTAGACCAGCTTCTGCTGGAGCACGTAATTGTAATCGATGACATAGATGAAATCCGACGTAATCACGTCCATGACGCCGATCGTGGAATGGCCCGGATCCGCTTCGGGCGGCAATTCCAGCTTGCCCGCCATGCCCTGTACCGACGAGGTCAGGATATTATCGTCCCAATCCGTAAAATACAGCTCCCCATCGGGAATCGAGACCGTCGATAACGACTCGCCGATCCGCGCGTCCAAATTGGTGACCAGCAGTACGCCGATGGTACCGCCCCGATAGATATTGTTAACGGCCCGCACATAGCTTAAAGTCTCTTGATCCTGGCGCCCTTGCACCGGCGGCGACAGATTGGCCATGCGCCTCAGGTATCCGTTCCCCTTCATCGCCACGGCTTCATCGAACCAAGCGGGCTTCTCCTTCTCGTCGGAGAAAAAATATACCCCTGCTTTTCTGCGGTCAGGGTAATACGGGGCAAAGAAGTAGCTGTTGTCCGGGTCGTACACATAAAGCGAGTAATAGACCGGTTCACGCTCGTCCGTCTCTTGGGAGAAGGAAATCAGCATCTTTTCGAGCCGCTCGTAATTTTTGACGCGTTCCAGTACGGTAACCTCGGCAAAGGGATCCAGCTGCTGGATCTGCGAGTTCTGGATGACCGTGGAGGTTACTTTGTTAACGGTTTCAATGTCCCGGTTAATCAGCTTGAAATTTTGTTTGTTCAGTTCGATATAAGCATTGGTCACATGGCGCTTCAGGATTTGACCGGCCATGGAATTCCCGTAGGCGTTCAGCCCGAATAACGGAATGACCAGCACCAGGAACAGCAGAATCATCTGCTGTTTGATGTTCATGCGGCCCAGCGGATTTTTGAAGCGGTTCTTCATCGGCCCTTGCACCTCCGGCTTTCTCAAGCATAGCAACAATCCAGTGGGATCAGCGTAGTCATTTCTACGGAAATGATGCGCATTTTTACGATTAGGCAGGATGTCCTAAGTGGATGTATTAGCCCTGCGGCAGGCGATTTCCTGCAAAAGGGGCAGGAGCCTCTGGCGGGAGTCGATCTGTCGAGGTGTGGGGAGTATTGACTGCCCGACTTCACGCTATCTACCCTCAAAATGGAATAACACCCGCATGCGCGATCCTCATCGGATTGAACATGCGGGTGTTAGGTGCCGGTTCCCTTTTAAAACGGAAAGAACAGCGGCAGTACCGCCATCATGACGAGCCCGATCGTCAGTTGAAGCGGCAGGCCGACCTTCACGTAATGACTGAATTTATAACGTCCTGCCGACATGACGAGCGCGTTCGGCGGCGTGGAGAACGGGGACGCAAAACACATGCTCGCTCCAATCGAAACGGCGAACAGAAACGGATACGGACTCGCTCCCATCTGGATCGCAGCCGATAACGCAATCGGCGCGAATAATACCGCGCAGGCGGTATTGCTGATAAACAGCGTTAGCAGCGAAGTGGTGAAATACACCCCTGCCAGCAGGGCAAGCGATCCATAGCTGCCCAGGGAATGAACCAGCATATCCGAGATCAGCGTGGCGGCTCCCGTCTTCTCGATGGCAATGGACATCGGGATCATCCCTCCAATAAGGACGATGCTCTCCCAGTTGACCGTCTTATAGGCTTCCTCCATATTGCGGACGCAGCCGAACACCACCATCAACACCGCGGCAATCATCACGGAGGCCACCGCCGGAATCCATTCCGTCACGAGCAGGATCACCATCAGCAGCATGATCCCCGCCGCGATCGGCGCTTTGTGATCCATCGTCAATTTGCGCGACTCCTCTGCCGGCTGCCCCACCACCACGACATCCGTCTGCTCGGCTGCCAGCAGGGCAATGTCCTTCCACGTGCCCTGCACGAGCAGCGCGTCGCCAAAGCGCATTTTCTCTTCCTTCAGATGATGCAGCAAATACTGTTCTTTACGCTGGATGCCCAGAATGTTCACCCGATACTTCTCGCGGAATCCCGAATGCTTGACGAGCCGGCCGATCAGACGCGAGGAAGGCGTCAGCATCACCTCTGCAATGCCGACGTCGCTTGTGGCGTACTGCGACTCTTCGGCATGTTTACGGTGCTCGGGCACACCCTGGTCCAGCATGACAAGCCCGTATGTCTCCGCAAACTCCGAGGCCCGCTCGAATGGACCATTCACGTACAGAATATCCTCTTCCTCTATCACGGTCCCGGGCCCCGCGATCTCCTGATTGATCGTTTTGAAGAATTGATTCTTGGCCGACATTTTACGGCGGATTTCAATGATGTTGATTTCGAACTGTGCCGGAATATCCAGCTCCCGCAGCGTCTTGGAGCGAATGGAGGAAGCGGCTCCAACCTGAATCCGATACAGGTTCTGGGTCAGCCGATACTGCTTGGCCAGCTCCCTGAGCGAGCGTCCGCCCTGGTTCCCCGTTCTCCCTTCTTCATTGCTGGGAAGATAACGGCGAAGGAACAATATCGCGAGAATCCCGGTTGCCAGACACACCAGGCCGATCGGCAGAAAAGCAAAAAACGACAACCGTTCGTACCCTGCGTTAATCAGCGTCTCCTGAATCACAAGGTTCGGCGGCGTTCCGATCAAGGTGAGCATGCCGCCCAAGCTGCTTGCAAACGCAAGGGGCATCAGCAGCCGCCCCGGATTGATCTCCGCGCTGTATGCCAGGCTGACAACGATGGGCAGCATCACCGCTACCGTGCCCGTATTGCTGACGAATCCGCCGATGAGCGACGTCACCAGGATGATCATGATCAAGAGCCGGGTCTCGCTTCCCCCGCCAAGCTTCAGCAGCTTCCCGCTGGCCATCTTGGCCAGCCCGGTCTGGAAAATGCCGCCCCCCACAACAAACAAACCGATCATCATGATGACAACCGAATTGGAAAAGCCCGACAGGGCTTCAGCCGGACTTAAAATGTCCGTTAGCATAAGTACCATCAACACGCCGATCGCGACCAAATCCGACCGCACTTTTCCCGACATGAACAATACGGATGCCACGGCCAAAACAGACAACGTAATGATCATCGGTCCATTCATTCCTTGATCCCCCTATAATGCCATATCTATGTTTCTTCCAAGATTCGACATTCGATAAGCCTTTCCCTGCCCATTTCACGGATCTGCCACTTTCCGGTCCGGAGCGGGCGGCCAATCTGCGCCAACGTCACACCACCCATTCAAGGGAAATGATGTAGTATTGTAACACCTGCCGGGAGCATCTCATGTTAAAAACGTCACAACCCTGTGTGCAAATCTCTAGACGATATCCCCATCCGATCCTCTATCGCACCGTCGACCATAACGAGGGGTAAAAAAGGATTGCTCTCGTAGGCCGTCACGGAGAAATCACAAAAAAAGCTGCATCGGCTCCTTCCAGCCGGTGCAGCTTGCTCATGGAATTACAAATTGATGAATGCGGTACGCAGTTTGGAGCTGTACTGAACGTCAAAGCCCAGGCCGGATGCAATCACGGCGAGCGGCACGTAGGTTTTATCCTCTTTTCCTACCTTGTGCAGGAAAGCCGGCGTATCGATCGGTACGGTCGTTCCGTTGACTTGAACGGTTTTGGCGCCGATCTTCACCACGACCGTCTGGTCTCCGAAGGTAATCGTTGCGCTGGATGTTTTATTCTCCCACTTGGTAGTCGCCCCCACGACGTTCACGATATCTTGTATGGCTACGTAATTCAGGTTGTCGCGGAGGATCGGCTTGTAAGGCGTATTCAGCTCCTGCCCTTTCACGACGATGCGCATCGGCTGCCCCTCATTTTGAACAGGAGGTTTCTGATAGCTGCCCCAGATCGTCTCGGCAAACACGCCGGCCATCGTTTCGTATCCGTATTGGTTCGGATGGATGTCATCCTTCAGGATATGGGTCATCGTCAGCTCGGAGCCCACGAATTTCTTCGCGACATGCGCTACCTTGATGTCTACGCCCTGGGTTGCAAAACCGCCGGCCACCCCGTCCACCAGCTTCGTGAACTCACCGGATGCCGCAAGCAGTTTTGCGTATGCAACTTCATCGGCGATTTTGGGAACCGGATTATACTGGTCGGCCACGACGATCGCGGCATCCGGATTCAAGGAATGCAGGCCTGTAATGACGGATGACACGTTGTCCTTATAGATCTGGAACAGTTCCTGCATCTTGGCTTGCAGCTGCTCATCGCTTAACGTTTCCACGGTGCTGACAAGACTCATCATGTCATTGCCGCCGATGGTAATGGTGATCAGATCGGCTTCGGCGATAATCGGCTTGGCTTTCGCTGCATCGGCGCCGATCTGCTTGGTCCGCGGATCGATGCTGCTGAGTCCCGGCTGCAGCTCCTCCGGCGTGATCGCCCGTTCGTCCAGGACGGCCTTGACGTAGTTGTTCAGCCCGTCGGTCTTCAACCCGCCGATCCCCAGATTCGTGACTTCGGTCCGGCCATGGAACAGCCCTTGCTCATACAGCCGGTCAACAAAACCGTACGGTTTGCTGTTCAGATCCATTCCCGGCTCATACCCGACGGTCAGCGAATCCCCCAGCGTTACGATACGATATGTATTCTTAGCCGCAGCCTCATCGGCATAAGCCGGCGCAACGCCCGGTCCGACTAGCGCCACCGCGAGCGTCAAGCTGCCGGTTACTGCCGCCAGCCCCTTCTTCCATTGTTTGAACATGACTTCACTCCCTTAACGTTCGAATATCTTGATACAGCCTTATTTTACCACCACCACCAGGCGAATGGTACCGAATCAAGCCGGGCGAGACGGCTTCATGAGAAGATAAGCGAATAGATAACCTATGGAGGTAACTCCAAACCAAGCAAATATCCCTGGCGTGCCTGCCATATACAGGCTTGGCAGTATCGACCATCCAAAAGCCATCAGCAGCAGCAATCTGTACGAATACACCATCGCAATCAACGCCAAGCAACCTGGCAGAAAGAGCATAATGAACGTATTCAGGGCCGGACTCCAGTTCATAACGTCCGTATACGGATTAAAGATGATAAGTATGCACCACAACAGGATGGAACCCACACCTGATAATCCTGCCAAAAAATAGGAAGCCTTCAGCTGAACCCGCATTGTTTCTCCTCCCCCCTATATGGACAAGGTCGTACATCCTGACTCCGTCTTGAAGAGTCTTATCTTGATTGCTATACAAAAAAATGGACAGCCCGTTTCATGCTGTCCATTCCTGATACCGAACTAGGATGATGTTACGCTCCAATACCGCGATATTCCTTCAAGCGCTATCACACGTCTTCGCCTGAATCCTCAGGCTTATCCTTCTTAACCGCCTTATCGATGTACTTGTCATAGCGGTCATCCAATTCCTTTGCCATGCTGCGGTATTTGAGCGTCTCCTCCACGATGGGATCGAGCTGCGTCTGAATCCGGATCTCATATTTCGGAGAGAGCAGCCTGCGCTCCTCCTTCTCCCGATCCTTCTTCTCCATTTCACCGTCCGTTAACATCTCGCTGAGCTGGCGCTCCAAATCCTGATCCGACTTCTCATTCATCGTACGCACACTCCTTTTATCAAGCGGTTAATAGTGAACGGCATTCCTCTTGCGGATGGTGACCGTTTAGCGGACCAAAGCCTCGCCCGCATCTTTTAGCGTATCCAAAAAACGCTGATGAATCAACCCGTTGGTTGCAGCCAAATGACGCACCGACAGATCGTAGGGCCGTCCTTCCGTATCGGTTACTTTGCCGCCGGACTCCTGAACCAGCAGCGCGCCTGCGGCAACGTCCCAGGCACTCAAGCCGTGCTCCCAGTATCCGCTCAGCCGGCCGGCCGCCACATAAGCAAGATGAAGCGCGGCGGAACCGCCCGCCCTTACATTGCGTACCATCGGCAGCAGCGCCTGAAGCTCCGCCATGTTGAGCGGCAGGTTGACCTTGCTGTCCAGCGGGAAGCCCGTGGCCAGCAAGCTGTCCGACAATTGCTCCTCCGTGGAGACATAGGTTGGATTGCCGTGAACGTAAGCCCCCTTGCCTTTTTCCGCCACGAACAACTCGTCCCGGGAAGGGTCGTAGATAACGCCGACAATCACTTCTCCATGATGAGCCAGCGCGATGGATACGGAGTAAAACGGAAATCCGTGAACATAGTTCGTCGTGCCGTCCACAGGATCGATAATCCAAAGATACTCTTCGTCTTTGGCTTCCTCAAGCGCCTTCGCATAGGCATCCGTACCAGGGGCAACCCCTTCTTCTCCCAGGATCGCATGATCCGGGAAGTGCGTCAGGATCAGCTTGCGGATCATCTGCTCCGCGCCTTTGTCGACCTCGGTTACGATATCCTGTGCCGAAGACTTGGTGCTCAGCTGCTTGACGGTGCCCAGTTTGCTCTTAATCCATTCTCCCGCTTTCGCGGCGCAATTAATCGCAACGGCGGTATAGCTCTTACTGCTGACAACATAAGGAATCTTTTCATTCTCGTTCAAAGCACTCACTCTACTTTCTATATAAATCTAGTAATCTTGGAAATCTCTACATCCTATTCAGTCATTACGGTAGCCGATAGGGCAGCCACGCGAAAATTCCGCCTATTTCAATAAAAGTCCGTCCTATGCTGTGCACCTGAATGCTTGGCGAGAACGAACTTTTTAGTCCAATGTCATTATCTTAAGGGGAATCCCTGTTTGGCTACTTCCAACGTAACCCAAAACCCATCAACTTGCAAGTGTTAACAAGCTCAACTTATCGGTTAAGGGTTCACTTCGATGGAAGCACCGTCGAGTATGGTAATGCCCTCTTCCGTATAATTTCCCAGATCCCTCATCAGGTCAAACAAGGCGCCGTCCTTCATCTTCGCTTCAATCATGACGTCCACTTTCGGCGTAGCCCCGGCAATATTCCTTAAAAAAGCCAGCAGCGGCACGACATCCACCCCGTCCGCATGGCTGCGGATATCGGTCTTGCTCTTGGGGCTGGAGACATGAATCTTAGGCGGCAGCGGCTGCGCCCGGTCCGAATCGGCCTGCGCAAGCGGCGTCTCCCAGGTGCGAAGGATATCCGGCCACAGCTCCCAGGGCACCTCGCCATCGTTATTGACCCACTGGTGATGGATATCCAGCACCATCGGCAGCCCCGTTTGCTGGCATACGGCCAGCGTTTCCTGGGCGGTAAAGGTTTTATCGTCATTTTCAAGGGTCAGCCGTTCCTTGATGTGGGGGTTAAGCTCACGGAAATGTTCAACGAATCGGGCGGCTGCCGAAGGCTTGTCCCCATAAGCTCCCCCGATGTGAATGTTATTCTTCATGGAAGCAGGCAGTTCCATCGCCTGCAGCATATGGACGTGCGACTCCAGATCACGGATCGAATTGACCAATACCTCAGGACGCGGCGTGCTCAGCACCGTGAAATGATCCGGATGGAAGGAAACCCGCATCCCGTGTTTTTTCACGAATTCCCCAATGGCCTGAAAGCCTTCCCGCAAAGCCGGGAACGGATCCCAGTCCCGCATGTCGTTATGCGTGGCCAGCGGAATCAGCTTGGACGAGAAGCGGTATACCTTGATATCGTGAGCCGCATTATGCTTCAGAAGCCGAAGGGTATTATGTAGGTTCTCATTCGCGATCCGCTCCAGTTTGTGTAGGCCGGCCTCACGGTCATTCAGCTTCATGAAACTCTTCATCGTCATCGTCTTGGAAGGAGAAGCATTCTGCACGACCGTGGACATGGCCACATAACCGAAACGGACAATCATGCATGGTCTCCGAAGAACATCTCGTGCGCGAGCGCGGTCTGTACGCGCGCTTCCTCATCCGTCAATTTGCGGATGAGCTGCAGCTCGACCGAAGTGACCTCCCGCCCCTGGAAGTTGATCTCCGATACGCATGCGGTGATCAGGACGATGGCCACCGCCCGGTTATCCGGCGTATAGGCAATGACCTTCTGTCCCGTCGGAAACACCCGGAGCCCATCCTTCAGCATTTTGCCGCGGCCGTATTCCAGCAGCTCGTAGAGCTCCTGCTCGCTTTTAAACTTACAAACGGAATTGAATTCGGTTTGAAATCCCATATCATGTCTCTTCCTTTCATCCCAAAATATTAGACTCAAGGGGAGCCGTAATGAATAGCGCGGACTCCCCCTGGTGTTTCATATCCTATTGTGACGGCTTACGCCTGGTTCTCATAAATCAGGGATTGCTTGCGATGGTACCGCTCAAGGCCCAGCTCGATCATCCGGTCAAGCAGCTCGCGATAGGATACGCCCGTCTCCCGCCACAAGAGCGGGTACATGCTGAACGGCGTGAAGCCCGGCATCGTGTTCACTTCGTTGATCAGTATCGCGTTGTCCGAACGGCGGACAAAGAAGTCGGCGCGGGTAATGCCCCCGCCCTCAATCGCTTTGAAGGCGGCAATGGCCAGGTCGCGCAGCCGATCCGCCGTATCCGGGTCGATCTCGGCCGGGATTTGCATCTGCGACTGGCCATCCGTATATTTGGCCGCGTAGTCATAGTATTCACTGGAAGAGACGATTTCACCCGGAACGGACGCCATCGGCTCGTCATTGCCGAGCACGCTGACCTCCACTTCGCGCGCATCGACGAACTCTTCAACGATGATCTTGTCATCGAAGCGGAGCGCGGATTCAATCGCTGCCTTCAGCTGCTCCCGGTTCTTGGCCTTGGAAATCCCGACGCTCGAGCCGAGGTTAGCCGGCTTGACGAAGCTCGGGAATCCGAGTTTGTCCTCGATGTTCTTGAGCACTTCATGCTGGCCCCGCTCCCACTGGGTGCGGTTGAAATAGCAGTACTCGCATTGCGGCAATCCTGCCTGGGCAAAGAGCTTCTTCATGACGACTTTGTCCATCCCGGCAGCGGATGCAAGCACGCCGGTTCCCACGTAAGGGATGTCCGCCATTTCGAACAGCCCCTGGATCGTCCCGTCCTCGCCAAACGTCCCGTGAAGCAGCGGGAACATAATATCGACCGCCTGATTCTCTTCCCCGTACAGTCTGCTGAACACGGCGTTCAGCGCCGTTTGCGTGCCTTCCCCTTCAGCCAGCTTCAATTCCTCCTGCCGGGCGAAAGGAGCCGACATCTTGCTGCCGATTCTCCAGGTTCCCTGCTTTGAAATATAAAACGGGACCATCTCGTATTTATCAAAATCAAAAGCGTTCATGACCGCGAATGCCGTGGATAGCGACACCTCATGCTCGCCGGATTTCCCCCCGTATACTAAACCAACCGTCAATTTATCCTGTCCCATGTTAACCTCTCTCTTGTCCGTATTGCAGCATGACATGCTGTCATCTTAAAAATAATCGGGAATATGGTAAAACCGGTATTCGGTGTTATCGTTCCAAGCATAGGAATCCCGGTAGTCCCAATAGCGGTGGCGGCTTGACACCGTATGCGCATTAACCAGCGGCATCCCGCCCGCGTCAAACGCCGTCACGATGGTGCTGTGCTGAAACGCGCCGTCGCCGTCCCAGTCGTACACGATAACGTCCCCCAGCATCAGCTGTTCGGGACGCTCCACCCGCTCGGCCCGGAGCCCCGTGGTACTGGCATTCAGATAATGCGCGAAGCTGTTCGACACCGCCCAGCTGTAGCTCCACCACTCCCGTTTGTTGACGTATCCCTTGTACCACCATCCCGTTTCTCTTTTACCAGTATAGTGGATTGGGGCTTTGCCTGCAAAGAGGCACTGGGAGATATAGTTCGTGCAATCCACGTCGAATTCCTCAAACTCCGGATTCCCCGAATCCCACCAACGGTCGGCATAGGCAGCCGCGGCTTCGCGTTCGTAACGTCCCGATCGCGGACTGCTGCCAGCGGCGTATACGCGTCCGTTCATGAAGGGAGTGGACGGCTCCCTTCCGGCCGCGTCCGACCCTGCTCCCGGAATATCGGCCCTCTGCAAAGGATGGCGTTCATCCTGCAGACGTTCAATGCCGACGATCAGCCAGGCATCCCCGTCCCGAATCAGCGTCAGCCGTTCCCCGACAACCGTGTCTTCCCGATGCGTCATCCCTCTTTTTTCATAATAAAAAACGCTGTGGAGCCGCACATCGGCCACCACATCATCCTCCGTTTCCCTCAGTATGCGCTGAAGACGGGCGCGGGTCTCGCTCTTAAGCGGCGTTGCCTCCCGCTCCGCATACCACGATTGCAGGCGAAACTGCCTCTCTCCTCTCTCTACCAGGTAGTTCAGGTCCGCCACAATCTGCTCTTTCAGGCCTGAGGAATAGTCCACGCGATTTTGGTTATATTGATTGACGTAAATATATAGAGCTTGCTTCCAAGGCTTCTCTGCTTGCTTCAAACTGTTCATCCTCTCTCCTCCTCTAACCTTGCCATTCACGCCGTTCCCTATCACAACTATATGAAGCAAATCTTCAGGCTATGAGCTTCGGTCAAGAGAATGCAGAAACACGGGATTGCAGCGGCTGCTTTCCGGTAAGAAAACAGGCTTGTTTTCACCTTTTTGAAATGCGTTTCTTCTATAAAAAATGCTTTACGCGGGGAGTTGAAAACGTTATACTTAAAGTAGTCAATTTATGAAATTAGGTTTCATCTAGTGAAACCGAAAAGGATTTAACCCTAACTGTCTTTATTCGATTTATGAAATGACTTAAGGAGGTTCATCAATGCCAGCAAAGGATCAATTCTCCATCTCTCGCAACCTAGAGGTGGGCGGTAAAAGTTACCGCTATTTCAGCCTGCAGGCGCTCGAAGAGCAAGGATACGGCAGCGTGTCCAAGCTTCCTTTCTCCATTCGGGTGCTGCTTGAAGCTGCCGTTCGTCAGTTTGACGGACGCGCGATTACTGAAGATCATGTAAAACTCTTGTCCAAGTGGAACGAAGGACGCGACAACAACAAGGAAATTCCGTTTATCCCTGCCCGTATCGTACTGCAGGACTTCACCGGCGTACCCGTTGTCGTAGACCTTGCAGCCATGCGCGACACTGTAAAAAAATCCGGCGGCGATCCTAAACAGATCAACCCGCTCGTTCCGGTCGACCTCGTTATCGACCACTCCGTCATGGTCGACGCTTTTGGTACCGACCAAGCGCTTGAAACGAACATGAAGCTTGAATTTGAGCGCAACGAGGAGCGTTACCGTTTCCTCCGCTGGGCTCAAACGGCATTCAACAACTTCCGCGCGGTTCCTCCGGGAACAGGTATCGTTCACCAGGTTAACCTGGAGTACCTGGCTTCCGTTGCGGCTACGAAGACCGTTGACGGCGAAACGCTGGTCTTCCCTGATTCCCTCGTAGGCACGGACTCCCATACAACCATGATCAATGGTCTTGGCGTTGTGGGCTGGGGCGTCGGCGGCATCGAGGCGGAAGCCGGCATGCTCGGCCAGCCGCTGTACTTTGTCACCCCTGAAGTTATCGGCTTCAAGCTGACAGGCAGCCTGGCAGAAGGCGCTACCGCGACTGACCTTGCCCTCACGGTAACCGAGCTTCTCCGGAAGAAAGGCGTCGTAGGCAAATTCGTAGAATTCTACGGTCCAGGCCTCGCCAACATCAGCTTGGCTGACCGCGCAACGGTTGCCAACATGGCTCCGGAATATGGCGCTACGATCGGCTTCTTCCCGGTTGACGACGAAACGCTGGCTTATCTTCGCAACACGGGCCGCTCCGATGAGCAGGTTGAGCTTGTGGAGAACTACTATAAAGCGCAAAACATGTTCCGTACGGCCGATACGCCGGACCCTGAGTTCTCCGACGTAATCGAACTGGACCTGGCTTCGGTTGTGCCGAGCTTGGCCGGACCGAAACGTCCGCAGGACCGTATCGAGCTTACCAGCATGAAACAAAACTTTAACGACATCATCCGTACGCCGATCGATAAGGGCGGATACGGCCTCAGCGATGAGAAAATTGCAGAAACCGTTAAAGTCAATCATAAAGACGGCTCTACCAGTGAAATGGGAACGGGTGCCGTTGTTATCGCGGCCATCACCAGCTGTACGAACACGTCCAACCCAAGCGTTATGCTTGGCGCAGGTCTCCTGGCGAAGAAAGCCGTTGAACGCGGCCTGACAAAGCCCGGCTATGTGAAGAGCAGCTTGACTCCAGGTTCCCTTGTCGTTACCGACTACCTCGAGAAGTCCGGTCTCTTGCACTACCTTGAAGCTCTCGGCTTCTATGTTGCAGGCTATGGCTGCGCAACTTGTATCGGTAACTCCGGTCCATTGCCGGATGAAGTGAGCGAAGCGATTGCCGACAACGACATGACGGTAGCCGCCGTATTGTCGGGTAACCGTAACTTCGAAGGTCGCGTGCATGCTCAAGTCAAAGCCAACTACCTGGCTTCGCCGCCGCTGGTTGTTGCATACGCTCTGGCAGGCACGGTGAACATCGATCTTCAGAACGATCCGATCGGGTACGATCCGAACAATGAGCCTGTGTATCTGAAGGACATCTGGCCAACGAGCGCGGAAATCCGCGAAGCGATCGGCCTGTCCGTCAGCCCTGAAGCATTCCGCGCCAAGTACGAGAACGTGTTCACCGCCAATGAGCGTTGGAACAAGATTCCTGTGCCTGAAGGCGAGCTGTACGAGTGGGACGATCAATCCACTTACATTCAGAACCCGCCGTTCTTCGAAAGCCTGGGCAACGGCCTGAACGACATCCAGGACATCAAGGAAGCGCGCGTGCTGGCTCTCTTGGGCGATTCCGTTACGACGGACCACATCTCTCCAGCGGGCAACATCGCAACGAACAGCCCAGCCGGCAAATATCTGAGCGATCGCAACGTGGAACGCAAAGACTTCAACTCCTACGGCTCCCGCCGCGGTAACCACGAAGTCATGATGCGCGGTACGTTCGCTAACATCCGGATCCGTAACCAGGTCGCTCCAGGTACGGAAGGCGGCGTTACGACTTACCTGCCAACGGAAGAAGTGATGTCCATCTATGATGCTTCGATGAATTATCAAGCAGGCGGACAAAACCTCATCGTTATCGCAGGTAAAGAATACGGTACGGGAAGCTCCCGCGACTGGGCGGCAAAAGGTACGTATCTCCTCGGCGTCAAAGCTGTACTGGCTGAAAGCTTCGAGCGTATTCACCGCTCCAACCTGGTGGGTATGGGCGTTCTTCCGCTTCAGTTCCAGGAAGGTCATGGCTGGAAGAGCCTTGGTCTGAACGGCCGCGAGACATTCGATATCCTGGGCCTCAGCAACGACGTGAAGCCAGGCCAGGAATTGACGGTTGTCGCTACGCGCGAAGACGGAACGCAATTCGAGTTCCAAGCTATCGCTCGTCTGGACAGCATGGTGGACGTGGATTACTACCATAACGGAGGTATCCTCCAAACGGTACTGCGTCAAATGATCGCATCGAACCAATAAGGCATTCTTATAGGTGATTTGGCCTTAGTCAAAAACCCCCATCATCCGCGCATGGATGGTGGGGATTTTGTTATTTTCCGGTACTTCTTTCCTGAATATTGGAAATCCCGTTTCGAATGTTGCCATGGAGGTTAATTGGTAAAAAACATTCCCGGAAATCCAGACTTAGGAGGAAGGTACCTATGATCAAAATACATACGATGTCATCGCTCCATTATCAATACCAACGGCCGCAGCCGGTGGCAGCGCCTAAGAAAGAGGAAGCGACGGACAAACCCCTGACCTTTCAAGAAATCCTTAATCAGAAAATGAAGGAAAAGAACGTGAAGCTGACCTAAGTTGCGCTTACCTGTTAAAATACTGGGCTGCAGCGACAAAAGGACCGTTCCCCGCGATCACCAAGATCATGGGGGACGGTCCTTTTCCATCCTGATAGGAATATCGTTTATATGGGCGAGCCTTCTCCAAAGAGGGACAGCGTTTGGACGGTGTGTTATTCCGGGTGGCTGTATCACATTCAGCCTCCCGGTCATTCAATAACTTATAGTGATGCTGTCTCTGATCCGGCAATAGAATAAATTAAATCATCATTCCCATTTCCCGTGCCGCTTCCATCAGGATTGGCGCATGCTCGCGAAGCGTTTCGGCCGATAGGCGGGTTACTGGCCCTGACATCGACAACGCGGCAGCAACGCGGCCGCTGCGGTCGAAGATCGGCACCGATACGGCAGCCGCTCCAGGCTCGCGCTCTTCGATGCTGATCGCGTAACCGTTCTCTAGTATTTCCGCCAGCTGCTGCCGGTACGCGTTCTTATCGACCGCCTCCGGCCAATCCGGCGCATTCAGCAGCTCCTCCTGGTCCGCCTCAGGCGCAAAGGCCACAAGAACCTTGCTGGACGCGCCCACCGAGAGCGGCAGCCGCACGCCGACCTGGGCGACCCGGCGGATCCCCTGGTTGCTCTGAACCGCTTGAATCCGAAGGCGATCCGAACCGTCCCTTAAATACAGACTTACCGTTTCCCCAAGCCGATCCCGCAAAGCCTCCATCGCCGGCTGAAGGCGAATGGCAGGGTCGTCGCTTTGGGACAGATGCATCGACAGCTCCCATATTTTCAAGCCGAGCCGGTATTTCTCCGTCTCTTTGTTCCGCACGACGAATCCTTTGTCTTCCAGCGTTGTTAGCAGCCGATGGACGGTGCTTTTATGTAATCCGATAAGGGAAGAAATTTCCGTGAGAGCAAGTTCGCCATCCTTCGTAAAACACATCAAGATATCAAGGGCCCGCTCTACGGCGCGTACCGTCAATTTGCGGTCTTCCATCCCGATCAGCTCCTCTCCTGTTTCATTGTATGAAACCTGGTTACAAGAATTATATGAGAATTCTTCTCAAAAGTAAACCATGGGGACAGGGACTTTACAGTTGTCTTACAATCTATGGTTTTGCATTGACTTTATAGG
>NZ_AEXS01000054.1:0-1419 GCF_000204455.1 Paenibacillus sp. HGF5
AAGCTTGGTGACGTGATGAAGGAATCGGCTCAAGCCGCCTTCAGTTTTACCCGCTCGAAAGCGGTAGAGCTTGGCATTGATCCGGATTTCCATGAGAAGCTTGATGTCCATATCCATATCCCGGAGGGAGCCATTCCGAAGGATGGCCCTTCAGCCGGCATTACGATTGCGACGGCTCTTATCTCATCTTTAACCAAACGGCATGTAGCCCGTGACGTGGCCATGACGGGTGAAATTACACTTCGGGGACGCGTACTGCCGATTGGCGGCTTGAAAGAGAAGTCGCTGGCAGCCCACCGTGCCGGTTACAAAAAAATATTGCTCCCTAAGGATAACGAACGCGACCTGCGTGATATTCCTGACAGCGTAAAGAACGACGTGGAGTTCGTTCCGGTATCCCATATGGATCAGGTTCTGGAGCATGCGCTCGTTGAACAAGCGGGAGTGCACTAGAGAGGAAAGTCTACATTATGAAAGTTACGAAAGCCGAGTTTGTCATCAGCGCTGTCGTACCTGCCCAATATCCTGAAGACGCCTTGCCGGAGATTGCTCTGGCAGGGCGTTCCAATGTGGGCAAGTCATCGCTGATTAACCGTATGATATCCCGTAAGAACCTGGCTCGTACAAGCGCCACGCCGGGGAAGACACAGCAGCTCAACTATTATCGGGTGAACGACGACCTCTATTTGGTCGATTTTCCCGGTTACGGTTATGCTAAAGTTTCGAAGACCCAACGTGCGGCATTTGGCGAAATGATTGAGAGGTATTTGCTCAGCCGGGAAGAACTGAAGCTTGTATTATTGATTGTGGACATGCGTCACCCGCCTTCAAAAGACGATATCAGTATGTATGAATGGCTGCAGCATTACAACCGGCCGGTGTGCGTAGTCGCGACCAAGGCGGATAAAATTCCGAAAACGCGCCGCCAGAAGCATGTGAAGATCGTGAAGGAAACGCTCGGTTTCAAGCCCTATCATTCCTTTGTCATGTTTTCATCCGAGCTGGGTTTGGGTAAAGATGAGTTATGGGCCATTATGGAGTCCCATATGGGGACGAAGGATCATGTGGAAGAGCCGCACACGGATTCGGAGAATGACAGCAACGAGCATGTCTGATCCGGATGGTTTGTGATGTTTTTTCAAGGGTGTTATAGGGAATCGGTGCATTCTTTACAGGAAAGTGAGCATCTTGCGGGAAATATCGCTCTGATTCCGGCTAATTCCGTTTTTTTATGAAATATGATGGATATTCTCATTCGAACGGCAGGAAAGACCGCTTGGATCTGCTGTATAATGGTAGTAAGTTAAAAGAATTGAGGGAGATTTTTATGGCTCAGCGGTTAGCCACAGAATATGTTAATGCCACAATGCAAATGACGGATATTCAAATGGATCAATTTCTGCAATATACCCAAGCTTT
>NZ_AEXS01000053.1:0-43303 GCF_000204455.1 Paenibacillus sp. HGF5
TTCAATTGCTCCCTTGTAACGGAGGCTCCCAGTCCGGTCGCCGTCGGCTCTCCAAGATTGAGAACGTTCATCACCTGCGCTTTGTACATCACGAAGGGCAGCAGAACAAGCATCCATGGGAGCAATGCCAGGACGAACTTCCAGCTCGAGCCCCAGATGCTGCCGGCTAGCCAGGTGGCAACAAACTGATATTTTTCCGGGCTTAAACGCAGCGTCAGCACGATCATAGCCGCACTGATGCCGGCTGCTACGGCGATTCCCGTCAACAGAAGGCCCGTCGGCTTAAAGCCCTGATTCTTCTTGTAAGCCAGTACGCATATCAATGCTGCGGTGCCGCTCGCTCCAATCAGGGCGAGTACCGGCAGCAGAAAGACCGGAGCCGCCGCCGTGCTCGGAAAAAATGAAATGAACAGCATAACCATTAATCCGGCTCCCGCATTGATCCCCAAAATACCGGGGTCCGCCAGCTCATTACGGGAAATGCCCTGCATAACGCAGCCGGATATCGCCAACCCGGCACCAATCAGAAGCGAAATTACGATCCGCGGCAAGCGGAATTCGAACAGCACCAGCTCCTGTTTGTCCGTCCCGCCGCCAAACAAGGTTTTTATGACTTCAAGCGGCGATAAGCGAATGACCCCGGTGTTCATGCTAATGAGAAACACCAGTATGATTAGTGCGCCCAGGATTGACAGCGTCATGATCTTGCGCTTCCTGCCTTTACGCTCGTGCATGGTATTGGTAACGGCATCCATCTACAGCTCCCTCCTTTCTTTGCGTGCCAAGTAAAGGAAGAAGGGCACACCGATCAGTGCGATGATCGAGCCCACAGGCGTCTCGTATGGGGGATTCACCATTCTTGCCGCCAGGTCGGCTATGACGACCAGCAAGCTTCCCAGTACGGCCGAGCAGGGAATGATGAGCCGGTAGTCGACGCCGACAAGCTTCCGGGTAAGGTGCGGAATCATCAGACCGACGAAGCCTACCGCACCGACAACCGAGACGGCAGCCCCCGCCAGCACCAGCACGATTACCGTTCCGCCCAGCTTGACAAGTCCCGTTCGCTGACCGAGTCCCTTGGCGATATCGTCGCCGAGGCTGAGCATGGTAATGGAACGCGACAATGCTATAGCGCCCAATATAGCAGCAGCTATCCAAGGCAGCATAATTTTCAAATGAACCCACTTAATCCCGGCCGTACCGCCGGCATACCAGAACGCCATGTCCTGTCCGACCTGAAAATACAATGCGATGCCTTCGCTCAGCGCACTTAGCAGAGCGCTCAGCGCCGCACCCGCCAGAACGAGGCGAACCGGTGTAAGACCGCCTTTTGCCATGGAACTGACTCCGTACACGAGCACGGCACCCAGGCCAGCCCCCAGGAACGAGAACAGAATCAGGTACATATACGGCAATCCCGGAAAAAATGCAAAGCAGATCGCAATAACAAATCCCGCTCCCGCATTTAATCCGAGCAGACCCGAATCAGCGAGCGGATTTCGGGTCATCCCCTGCATAATCGCACCCGATACGGCAAAGCAGGCTCCCACCATCGCTCCGCCGAGGACCCTCGGCAGCCGAAGCTCCTGAATAATCTGATGCTCCGTCACATCGGGATTAAAGAAGAACACCGCTTCCCATACATTTCGCAGATCAATGTCGGCAGCGCCGAGCGATATGGATAAAGCTATGCCAAGCACCAATGCTGCCACGCCCCCGGTAAGAATCAGGGTCGCAGCCCATGGGCGTCCTTTGATATTGGCGTGGGTCTTTTCATCCGTAAAACTTGGATTGGACGTATTTGATGACATCATTTTCCCCTCAATTTTGTGATATTGATTATCATTATCATTGGTAACTATAAAATAGACCCCTTTCTTCGTCCATGGACAATTCGAATTTCTTTTTGAAAAAAAGTCCATGTCCAAGTCAAGCACTTTTTTCCAGCCTCATTTCGCAGTCATCTGGCTTAACTGTTCCATTAGACCTCAATTTCGATGTCTGTTGACATGTAAGCAGACAGTCCATTACAATAAATTCTAATTGAATGAGGCGATGGAGTTCGCCATAACCGCTTCCATAGCTAATGACTCCTACCAGAGGTCGCTTTCCTGGTAGGAGTCTGTTTGTGTATGGAGGGATTAGCGGCGAATCTATAGAAACGGGTGAGCTTGCATGATGAAAAAGTGGTTTGAAGGCGCCGAGAAATGGTCATTGGCCTTGTTGTCCGGTTACTTCGTCAAATGGGTCGTTCTGGGAGGCTTCGTGGGGTTGATGACGGGCAGTGCCTCTGCCTTCTTTCTCTACAGTCTGGACTACGTGACCTCCCTACGCATGGGAAATCCATGGCTGTTATACCTCCTTCCCTTGGGAGGCGCCGCAGTCAGCTTCCTTTATTACAAGTTCGGCAAGAGCAGTGCCAAGGGAAATAATCTCATTCTGGAACAAATTCATGACGGAACCGAAACCATTCCATTGAGAATGGCGCCGTTAGTGCTGATTGGCACGTTAATTACCCATCTATTCGGGGGGTCAGCAGGCCGGGAAGGCACTGCCGTTCAAATGGGGGGAAGCCTGTCGGAGTGGTTCGGCAAGCTTATCCGCGTAACGCCGGCGGATCGAAAAATACTGCTGATCTGCGGAATCAGCGGCGGTTTCGGATCGATCTTCGGCACGCCGCTGGCCGGCACGCTGTTCGGTCTTGAAGTGCTTGCCATCGGGCTGGTCTCGCATCAGGCTCTCCTGCCAGCATTCGCTGCAAGTATGGTCGGAAACCTGACCGCTACCTCTATATGGGGCGTCAGCCATTTGCATTATCCGATCGGAGATATTCCGGCAATGGGTTTTATGGTGATCATCAAGGTCGTCTTGGCCTCATTGTTATTCGGTCTGACAAGCCGGCTGTTCAGTGAGCTAACCCATTCGCTCAAGCGTTGGTACGGTTATGTTTTTCACAATCCGATGTTCAAAAGCGCGGCAGGAGGCGTCATCATCATTGGGCTGGTCTACCTGCTCGGAACCCGCGATTATCTGGGGCTGGGCATTCCGCTGATTGAAGCGGCCTTCGATGGCGAAGTTTCGCCTTTTGCTTTTCTGGGCAAAATTCTCTTTACCTCGCTGACGCTTGGAGCCGGGTTCCAGGGAGGCGAAGTCACCCCGTTGTTTGCCATCGGGGCAACACTGGGCAGCGCATTGTCGGGGTGGATCGGATTGCATGCCCCTTTCCTGGCTGCTTTAGGCTTCATCGCGGTATTCTGCGGAGCGACAAACACCCCGATTGCTTGCTTTATCATGGGAATCGAGCTGTTCGGCGGGGAAGGCGCGGTGTATATGTTTATGGCCTGCGTCATCAGTTACCTCTTTTCCGGTCACTCCGGCATATACACATCGCAGCTTATAGGCACTTCCAAACACCCGCGGCTCTCGTACCCGCCGGGCACGACCCTTGCCGGATCGAAGGCGTTAAACAAACGGAAGGACAACAAAAAGACGTCCGAGTAATCGGACGTCTTTTGCTTTACACCGAGCTTTTACGAATCGAGCGGTAACTGACGAGTGCGAGGATAACCGAGATGGGAAAGAGCCACAGGGACAATTCAAAGGCAGTATGTTTGACAACCCAGTCAATCACTTGCCTCCACCAGCCATAATGGGTGACCAGAACGCTGGCCCCCGACAATAGAATGAAATAGGCCGCCATCATGACAAAGGTCTTAATGCCGCGATGACGAAGATAGAACACGCCGATTCCTATCCCGATAAAGGCAAATGTAAGAAGCAATATGAAATAAATGATGAATTGTTCGAATAACGTGCCGTCATTCAAATACGGCAGTTTGAAAAACGATAACCGGTCTCCCCAAGAACTCGTTAAGCTTTCTATTTCGGCTAATGCCAATAATATAACCGACGTTAGGACGCTGTACGCTACCACCATCAGAACAGAACCCAGATAGAAGTCCGTTCTTCGAATGCTGAATCCGAGGGAGAAGGGAAACAGCTGCAGCACCGATACCAGAGCCGCGATAAACACATAGATAAAGATCGTTGCCAAACCCCCGGCATAGATCGCTTCACCATTAACCAATACGCTAATGATGTAGTTGACCAGAAAGCTGAATGCCGTGATGGCCCAGGGCAAATAAAACCAGGATAGTTTCTGTCTCGAATAAATATGGATTACGCCAGGAATTCCGTTCATGGTTGGATCCCCACCTTTTCGTGCTTAGTTAAATATACGATCAATTGTTGAAGGGACACCGGGGTTGTTTCCAAGCCCAATTCCTCCGCCTCTTTTTGCAGCTTCGATGTCGCGCTTCCCATTAACGTGACGGACAACATGGAAGCGAACGATTCCCGATGTATCACTTCATGCCCTTGGATAAACGATTCAACCGTTCCGGAAGGACCGACGATCTTAAACGCACGTCCGCGCAAGTCATCCGTAGCATCGTCAAGCAAGATTCGGCCGGAATCAATGACGATAATATGCTCCAGCAATCTGCTGACTTCATCGATCAAATGCGTGGACAGAATAATCGTGCGCGGATGATTCGTGTAATCCTCGATCAGATGATCATAGAACAGCTCTCTGGCCACGGCGTCCAGCCCAAGATAAGGTTCATCAAAGATCGTTACGGGCGCGCGGCTGGCAAGTCCGACGATGATGCCTACCGATGAGAGCATGCCGCGGGACAATCTCTTTACGAGTCGTTTCATAGGCAGCCGGAATACCTCGATCAGTTTGTTCGCATATGCCGCATCCCAATTCGGATAAACGTTAGCTGCAATTCCCATAACGTCCTTGACCGTAAAAATATCCGGATATTTCTGGCCTTCCTTAATGAAGCATACCTGCCGGATCACCTTATGATTTTCGTATGGATGCTCTCCGAATACGCGAATCTCCCCATGGCTCGGAAACAGCTGCGCCGTTATCATCTGCATGATGGTCGTTTTGCCCGCCCCGTTCCGGCCCAGCAATCCATAGATCTTGTTCGCCTCGATAGTAAAGCTTACATTATCGACAGCCGTCGCATCCTTGTATGCCTTGCTCAAATTCTTAACCTCGATCACGGTTTGGCTCATCAGTCTTGCTCCCCTCTGCGAATCATTTCCGACAATTGATCTTTGGTAATCCCAAGTTTGGCCGCTTCCTTAACCATGGCGACCACGTACTGTTCATAAAACTCCGTCTTGCGCTTCTCCATCAGCAGTTCACGAGCTCCAGAAGCTACAAACATGCCAATCCCCCGTTTCTTGTACAAAATTCCTTGATCGACCAGCAGATTAACCCCTTTGGCAGCTGTAGCCGGATTGATCTGGTAAAAGGCTGCAAACTGATTCGTTGATGGAACCTGCGTTTCCTCAGGCAGTCGTGCTTCGATGATGTCGTCTTCAATTTTGTCGGCAATTTGCATGAATATCGGTCTGCTGTCATCAATCTGAAATGCCATTTACCTCACCAACTTTCGTTTATAACCTCATTGCATAATTGGTTAGTTACTCATGTAATTAACCATATAAGAAACAAACTCCTTTGTCAATGGGTGATCGGAATATTTTTACAATGCCTTGCCGGAAACATAGACTTTTGTCCTAAACAAATAGCCCCTGTAAGCCGATAAAATATAGGCACTAATACTACGCCCAATACAGATAAAGACACAAAGGAGCTTGAGAGGAAACATGAAAAGAATCATTGCAATCGTTGTACTGGCCATGCTGACGGTCATAACGCCGCTTTATGCCGCATCCGCCCCCAAAGATTTGGCCTACGTGGACAAGAACAGCCAGTCCTTCATCTCGGTCGGGGTACTCAAGACCTATGATGGTGTAAAGGTAGCTTATACAGCTGCTGAGAAGAAACTCAACATCACACGAGATGATACAGCGCTCACGCTATACCTGGGCAGTCGGAATGCTTATGTTAACGGCAAAAAAGTGCAGGCAAAAGCAGCGCCGTTCTCCGAGAACGGCTCCACATATGTTCCGCTGCAATTTGTCAGCCAACATCTTGGCCTTAAGCTGTCCTGGAGCAATAACAGATCCACCTTGAACATTACGGACGGCGGCGTATCAAACACCCTCCCCGTCCTTTCGGGGAACATGATGACCCGTTCATCCAAGGCCGTGACGTCGGCCAAAAAAACATTTAAAGTGGGAGCACGTTCCTTCAGCGCACAGGTCGTCACCGTTTCGCTGCTCCATCCGAAGGTGGAGCTGGACGTTGTTTTGGCAGGCAATAAAGCAGGCAAAGTCGAAGACTTGCGGAGCATAGCAAAGCGCAGCAACGCCGTGGTTGCCATCAACGGGACGTTCTTTGACGCCTATACCTCGGGAGCGTACAAAGCTCCGTACGGTTATTTGGTCAGCAAAGGCAATATCTTTCACAAGGCCTCGGGAGATAACCGAACGATTTTCACCTATGACAGCAACAATCTGGCGACGATGATGCCGGGACTCGACTTCAAATCCGTATATGAAACAGGCCGTATGGAAGGAGCACTTCAAGCGGGTCCGCGTCTATTGACCAATGGCAAGGTGACGCTGGACGTCAAGAAGGAAGGATTCAAGGATCCGAAGATACTGACGGGCGGCGGGGCGCGAAGCGCGCTTGGCATCACGAAGGACCATAAGCTGATTTTGTTGACGACAGGCGGCGCTACCATTCCCCAACTGGCGGAAATCATGAAGCAGGCAGGTGCCTACCAAGCGATGAATCTAGATGGCGGGGCTTCCAGCGGATTGTATTATAACGGCTCTTACTTAACGACGCCGGGCCGACAGATCAGCAATGCCATCGTCGTAAAATATAAATAATGACCCCTCTCCTCTGGCTAACCGGATCTTCCGCCGGCCGCCAGAGGAGTTTTATTTTATGAGCAGCACTACCTCTGTCTCAAACCGCATATGCTGATCAAAGAAGTGTTTCACTATGAGGACCAATTGTGTAAATATATAGCAAACTGTCTATAGGGAGCATCGGGAAGTTCGTGGTTGATTCAGCGGGGGGTGAATTCCATTACATCGTCAATAGCGGTTATTCGGACGAGAGTCAGGGACACCATGGAGCGGATATACGGGGTCTTGAGGGAATGGATCGGAAAATATCCTATTCTTTCCAAGGTATATCACTTGTTTTCCTGGATTTCCTTGGCGGTGCTCATTGTAAGTCTGGTTCTGATCGAAGAATCGCGTACCATGCTTGTTCAGTACTTGTGGTCCTTCTACGTGCTGCTTCAATTTTGGCTGTTATGCCGAAGCAAAACGGTCGCCTGGAAGCAGGTCAGCTTGTTTGTTCTCTCGGGCGTTCTCTTGGTCATTCCCTTGACCAACGGAACCATGCAGGGACTGCATATGATATTCGGGGGACGTACGACCGACACATGGTCATTTGCCGTCATGACCCCCATCATAGAAGAAATTTACAAGCTGCTGCCGCTGGCAGTATATTTGTTTTTTTCAAGAAGAGCCACTTCATTGAGCCTAGGCGATTACGTGTTATTGGGCGCTGCTCCCGGCATTGGCTTTCAATTTATGGAGGAGCTGTCTAGGCGCCTGGTCCAAAGCAATTACGGAGTTTCTTTTCTTGGCGGCAAAACGCTGCATTGGGAGTTCTTCGATTGGTTTCCCGGCTACTTCGAGGAAAGCTTTATTCCTACCATGATGAATGTTACGCATCCCGTACATAGTGCCATGATCGCGCTCGGCATCGGCATCGCTTTTCGGTTCTCCAAACGCCTCACCCGCTGGGCCTATGCTTTTCCGGCGATCCTGCTGCTCTGGGCTATCCTGAATCATGCGGCCTGGAATGGTCAGAATCGGCTGCCGGATTGGATACTTACCCTTCATGAGTGGACCGGGGAGGGCTACCGAACCGAAGGATTCTTCCTGACCCTGCTTGTTCTCGGCTTGTTCATCGACTACTGGGACCTGCATCGAATACGCGACCGTCTGCCTGTGCTTAAGGGGGAACCCCTCATCAATCCGTTAACGGAGCTTTGGCAGATGACGCGGGCTTTGTTTACGGACCGGAAACGCCTGGGCTACTTGCTCGGTTTCTACCGCCAGCGGCGCGAGCTCGGATACTCTCTGCTGTACGGCAATCTTGAAGCCGCGGGCCAACGTGATCAGGTTCAGGACAATGTAAGAAAGTATTCTGCCGTTCTGGGAGTCATCGGACTCCTCATGCTAGCTGCCGGGATCCTATCCAGCGTTGGCGATTTCATGACGGCTGCGGACTCCTCCTGCTTTGCGTGCCTGTTCGACTCCCTCCAGAATTGGTGGGATCGGCTTAGCGGCTGGGAACAAGCGGGAATCATACTAGGCGCCTTTGCCCTGTCCCTGCTGTTTGTCAGCTTCTGGCCGGCACTCGGCATCGCCATGACAGGTGCCGGCATTGCCGCCGGGGGACACGAAATCGCGGGATACATCCGCGATCCGAAGAAGCTGCTTTCTCCTCAAAATGCGGCCGCTGCCGTGTTAGCCGTGATCCTCAGCCGGATCCCGGTCGGCAAAGGCCTCTCGTGGCTGTCCAATAAACTGGGCCCGCGGGCAAGAAGATGGTTGGATTCGCTCACCGAAAAATTCGGCTCGAAGACGCGCGAAGAGCCGGATCGGCCCCATGAACAACCGGGAGAGAATCCGCGGAAGCCTGACGATGACCATGAGAATAATAAGCCGGACGAAGACAAACCGAATCAAGATAAACCGGATAACGAAAAGCCCGATGAGGATAAGCCGAGTGACAAACCCGATAACGAAAAGACGGACGAATCAAACGACACCCCCCAAGAGGCACCGAGATATTCCGGTGAGCTGCAGAAGGTCAACAAGCCGGACGCAGCCGCCGATGCGCTGGCGGAGCGCCTTGGCGGAGAATCAAGGATGAAGTTTGATTCCGATCCCATCGGCCGTGAATTCGACGCGATTAGCGATGAATACGTCGCCCAGACCAAGCCTGCCCTTCAGCAGGTGAACAAAAAGGTACGCGATCAAATGAAAGCGACCTTCGAAGCTGCCGAGCAAACCGGCAGAAAGGTCTATTATCATTTTGAAGGGGAGCCTGCCCAATCGGTTATTGACAAACTGCATGAATACAGCCAAAGATATGGAATAGAAGTCCACATCGATACCGATCCATTATAACGACAAGGAGTGAGCATTCATGTATGAATTTCACGGCTGGGCTACCATTCAAGAGAGTCCTGCGGAAGCGGATGCCGGGCAGCTCGATATGATCATTCAGAAAATACAGCTTAAAATTACCGAATTCGCATGGGGCAGCGGCTTGTTATCCTTAAATGCGGCCAACGGCTCATATTATCTTCATGTCGGCGGGTTTACCAACCGCAAGGGAGCCGAAGCTGCCGAGATTGTAGCGTTGTACCAATTGATTGGCGAAATCGCTCCCGGTTCATACGGTTTACTGTACACCCGGGACGATGAGAACTTGGAAGGCTACGATAACGAGTTCCGGGTTCAAGTGCTGGCACGCGGACAATTACAGGAGCAGCGCGACGCGTTCCTCTCTCCTTGCGTGCCGGTGATCGAAGATGAAGTCGACTAACGACGATATCCGCATGGTCCTTTCTACGAATCTATACGTGCCGTTGTCTTAAAAAAATCCCGCATCCCTTCATGCCATGTTTCCATGGAAGACGGGGTGCGGGATTTATGGTTTATTTGAATATGGCCTGGTTCGTAGTAACATTTGGTGAACGAGCTTTCAAAAAGGCTTAAGCACGTCCATTCAATTCATCGATCGTTGCTTGAACGATGATTCGCAGGCCGTTCAGCATCGTTTCATGCGATAGGGTCGGCAGGGACGGCTTCTCCACGGCCATCTCCGTCGAAGCCGGAAAATGCACGAAGCCGGCAATAGCAGACCGTTGCTCGCGCCGGATTTCATTCAGAATCGCATACATCGTATTGTTGCAAATATACGTTCCGGCTGTATTGGATACCGATGCCGGTATCCCTGCTTCCTTCAGCCGGTCGACCATCAAACGGATCGGAAGGGTTGAGAATAATCCGTCCGGTCCGTCAACGTCTATAGGCTCGTCTTGGGGCCGTGCACCCCGGTTATCCGTCATCGTCGATTCCGACGGTATGTCCTTGATGTTAATGGCGATCCGTTCCGGCGTAATGGCGGTCCGGCCCCCCGCCACACCGCAAGCGATGACCGCATCGGGTTCGCATGCCTTCATCTCCTGCAGCAGAATGTCCGCGCATTCGTCGTAATGCACGGGAAGAAGCAGCGTCCGGATCTCGGCGCCAGGAAAGACCTCTTGCCGGATCTCTTCAACCAGTCTCTCCGTAGGATTGACGGAACTCCCGCCAAAGGGCTCAAAGCCTGAAATTAATATTTTTAGCATATGGCATATCTCCTGTAATCGTTATGTAAGCTGCCTGGATCATACGTAAATATTTTACTGATCATTACGATTGGATGGCTTGTACCTTGACGCCCTCGCCTTCAAGCCGGGATCGCAAGGTGGTGGCGAATAACGATGCGTGCGCACCGTCTCCATGTATGCAAACGGTGTCCGCTGTTATCGGGATCAGCTTGCCGGTCAAGGATACCACCATGTTTTCCTTGACCATCCTCACCACCTGCGCGACGGAAGCTTCGGGATCGGTGATGACGGCATCCGGCCGATTCCTCGGCGTGAGGGAGCCGTCGTCCTGGTACGTGCGATCCGCAAACACTTCACTGGCCGTTCGAAGCCCTGCTGCTTTCCCTGCCGCGATCAGTTCGCTGCCTGCCAATCCAAACAGAACGAGGGTCGGATCGATTTGTTTGATGGCGGAGGCAATCGCGTCTGCCAGAGACCTGGAGGCTGCAGCCATATTATAAAGGGCTCCGTGCGGCTTTACATGCTGAAGCCCGGCCCCTTCCTGTACCGCAAAAGCCATCAAGGCCCCCACCTGATAGGTGACCATGTCATAAGCCTCAACGGGCGTAATGTCCATCCTTCTTCTTCCGAAACCGGCCAAATCGGGCAAGCCCGGATGCGCGCCGATGGCGGCGCCGCTCTCGACCGCCAGACGCACCGTTGCCCGCATGACGGCCGGATCGCCTGCATGGAACCCGCAAGCGATGTTAGCCGAGGTGATGCTTCGAAGCAGCTCCTTATCGTTGCCCAGCTTGTAAGCTCCGTAGCTCTCTCCCATATCGCAGTTCAGGTCCACTCGAACCATGGCGAAATCACCACTCCTTTAATTTCTGCTTGATCATCGCTTCCATCATTCGAAGCTCCCGAGCGCGGGCCGCGTATAGCCGTTCCGCTTCCGCCAAGGAAATTTCCGCAAATCGGATGCTGCCGCCTGGCGGCAGCTGGGCAATCAGCGGAATATCGACCGAAGCCACTTGCGCGATTTTGGGATAGCCGCCAAGCGTCTGCCGATCCGCCATCAGAATAATCGGCTGGCCATCGGAGGGAACCTGTACCGTTCCCAGAGCAACCGGCTCGGATATGTATTCCTTTGCTTGCCTTAACGTCAGCGGCGGACCGGTCAATCGGTAGCCCATCCGATCCGATTGCGGAGTGACGGTGAACCGTTCCCGGAACAACGCTTGTTTGCTGTCGTCGTCAAAAGCATCGAATTGACGCCCGTTCAGCACGCGTACCACCGCATCTTGCCCGGTGAAGTCATACCCTGAAGCAGAAACGGACCATTTCGCGGTGAGAAAGCCGCCGTAATCGTCAACATGAAGGTTTCGTTCAGACGAATCAACCGGAAGCCGGGAAGCATGGGCATGCAGCGTATCCCCTTGCTTGAGCGCTCTTCCCTCATATCCGCCGATTCCTGCCCTTAAATACGTGCTGAGGCTGCCCATGACCGGCGGGACATCAAATCCGCCGGATACGGACATATAAGCGCGGCATCCCGCTGCCGGCTGTTGAAAGCTCAGCACACGGCCCGCTTTCACCAGCACCGGGCGCCACATGGGCACCTTTACGCCATCGATTAGCGGCGATAAATCCCCGCCTGTAATGGCAATCCAATGATCGTCGTGAAATTCAACGGCCAATCCTGACCATGTGATCTCCAGAACGGCGTGTTCACCCTCATTGCTGACAAGTCGGTTGGCAAGCCGATAAGCATAGCCGTCCATCGCTCCAGCCGTGATGATACCGTATCTGCCGTAACCCCGTCTCCCTGAATCCTGAAGAGTCGCCAGCAGACCCGGCTTGATGACGGTCAAACTCATAGGCTCACTTCCCTTAACCGTTCGTATTCCTCGGCTTGAATGGGCCTGAACCGAATATACTGTCCGCTCTTCAACAGCGTTGGCGGCTCGGCACCGGGACGAAACAATGCGAGCGGCGTCCGGCCGATAATCTGCCAGCCGCCCGGCGTTTCAATGGGATAGATGCCGGTTTGCGTCCCGGCGATTCCAACGGAACCGGCCGGTATTCGCAGCCTGGGCGTCTTTCTCCTCTGGGTTGCGATTTGCTCCGGGATTCCTCCTACATACGGAAACCCGGGGGCGAAACCGATGGCGTAGATCAAGTAATCCTGCCCGGAATGAATCTTGACGACATCCATGGGCGACAGATGATTCTTCCGGGCCACCTCTTCCAAATCCGGCCCATATTCGCCTCCGTAACAAACCGGAATATCGGCAACCTCGTAAGGCCTCAGGTTCTCGTCCGCCGTGTTCGCCTCCATCCGCTGTTCCAGCATCGAGCATACATATGCATATACCGTATCGAATCCGTCAGGCTTTTCGGTCTTATGAAAATCGTAGTAAACCGCGATGCTCGTAAACGACGGGATACATTCGATCCAGCCCATAAATGGCTCCCGTTCCAATCGCCTCGTCATGTCTGTGACCTGACGATGCACCTTCTCGCTCACGAAGTCCGCAAATTGAATGAGGACGGCCGAATCCCCAAGGGGGTAGAGCGTATAGGACTTGCTCATCGTACATCCTCCGTTCTGTATGTACTGCCTGATATCCGTCTATCCCGAATGGGTTATCCCTATGATAGCAGAGAAACAGGCATTCGTTGAATACGAAATTCTATAATCATCGATGAACATGAGAAACGGGCAGCTCCGTGCCGAACATGCCGCCGAATCTATTGCTGCCCTTTTTGCATAAAATTTAGGCATCCTTGGCAAAATACAGAAGTCGTACTAGCATAAGGAGGTGCCACAATGAGCGAACAAAACCGCAACAGCAACGAACCGACAAAAGCGGAAGTCCAGACTACGAAATTGAACAAAATGCCGGTTCCAGGTGAATTTGACACCGAGTTCTCTGCCGAAGAAGCAGCCGAGGTGTTTGAACAGCAGCAGCCTAATGCGGGACAAAACACCGAAAACCAATCATAATAACATGCAGAAGACCTCACGTATGATCCGTTGTTTACGGGATCACGGTGAGGTCTTTTTAGTCGGTCATCTAACAAGCAAACCGAATTATGGTCTTAATGTGGTTTAAACCACGCCGCCTTGGATCAGCGTTTATATCCCTTTGGTGCCTAACCGCTTCGCGAGTTCCGCTAGATCCTGCCCTTTGAGGGCGCCCTCTACCAGCTGCGGAAGAAGCGCAGGAGTGCATGCGAAGCAAGGGGTGCCGTCCCGGGACAGCTGTTTGGCTACCTGCTCGTCATAGAAGGGTTTACCCTCGTCGGATAAAGCGAGAAGACACATCGTCTTGACCCCCGCTTCCCGCAATTCTCGCATGCGCCGGATCAGTCCGGCCTGATTGCCGCCTTCATACAGGTCTGAAATGATGATGAACAGCGTCTTTTTCGGTTCCTCGATAAACTGCTCGCAATAAGCGACCGATTTATGAATATCCGTCCCGCCGCCGAGCTGGATCCCGAACAGCATATCCACCGGGTCATGGGCACACTGTTCGGTCAGATCAACGACTTCCGTATCGAACACCACCACGCGGGTGTCCAGCGAAGGGATGCTGGCAAATATGGATCCTATAACCGAAGCCCAGATCACGGATTCCGCCATGGAACCGCTTTGGTCGATATCCACGATGACGGTCCATTCTTTGCTCCGTTTGGCTCTGTCAAAATAGTAAAAACGCTCCGGCACGATCTGTTTGCGGTCCGCATCATAGTTTTTCAGATTGCGCTGTATCGTCCGCTTCCAGTCGATCCCGCTGAGCGAAGGGAGCGGCGTATGCTGCCTGCGGTTCAATGCCCCGGTCACCGCCCGGCGGATATCCTCGTGAAGGCGCTGAACCAGCTCATCCACAACCGCCTTCACCAACTGGCGTGCCGTGTCCTTCGTTTTCTCGGGGATTTTCCCCTTCAGGGACAGCAGCGTGCCGACCAGCTGTATATCCGGCTTGACCGTAGCCAGTACCTCGGGCTCAAAAAGCAGCTGCTTCCACCCTTTTCGTTCCATGGCATCATTCTGGATGATGGACACCACGTCTTCCGGAAAAAAGGAGCGGACGTCACCCAGCCACTGCGCGAGCCGAGGGGCCGACTTTCCCTGTCCGGCTCCCCGCTGTCCCGAGGGCGCGCCGCCTGCATCCGTCCCGCCGTCCGTATTATCGTATATTGCAGCAAGCGCGCGGTCCATGATGCGTTCTTCCTCCGACAGCTGAATGCTCCCGCCGGGGCTGAAGCCCGCTAGCTGAGGCTCTGCCGACTGGCCCAGAATGAGCCGCCATCGCGATACTTGGTTGGATTCTTGCATACTGCTCATAGCCTAAAAATCCTCAAAATCAAAATCATTCAATTCGTCCAGCATTTTTGCTTCTTCCTCCTTCAAGTCACCGGTCAAAATCTCGACAGCCTGCTCTGCGTTCACGCCCCAAAGTTCGCCAAGCAGCTCGGCTATCATCGTCTTTTCCTTTGGCGAGAAGCTGCTGAACGCCCTGCGCAGAAAGACAAGGGCGCGCGCGAACTCCTCATCGTCCAGGGACAGGATGTATTCATTCAGCTGCTCCCATAAACTTAACCGTGATAGCAGGGCATAACGGTTCCGCATCGATAAACCCTCGAACCATCCCGCCCCCAAATCGGCCGGAATGCCGGGGGAGAGTCTGCGCGAAACTTCTTCGGCGCACTGCTGCGGGGAAATCGCGTTCCGCTCCATTAAGACCGCGCATGCATACCCCGACAGCCGTGCATTGAGGTCATCCCTTTCCGACAAATGCCGAAGCTCTTGCAGCCAAAGCTCCTCGTCTACCTGCTCGGCATGCTCCATCGCAACGCTGTTCAGCTCATTCATAGCGGTGATCATCGAGCCGGACACCTCATCGCTGCACTGGCTGCCATCAAGCAGGAACAAGCAAGCGCGCATAAACAGCTGCTGAAGCAGCGGCACTAACGGCTCCGTATCCATTCGCCGGACCCCGCCATAACGGATCATCACGGATAACGACCGGGAAGCAGCCGCGATCTGTACGACATCACGGCTGTCCACAGCCAGCTTCTGCAGGGTCTGCCTGCCTGCTTCCATCTGGTGAATCATCCCGCACTCATAGGCGATTCGGATAAGCGAAGAGGCTTCGGCAATCGAGCTGCAGTCCGCCAGCTTCTGTTGGAGCATATAAGCGGCAGCTACTTCTACCGTCTCTCCCAGCAGCGTGGACTCCACGACCTGGATTTCAACCTCGGGCGTCCATTTCACAACCCAGTGCTCCGCCCACGCCGCCTGCTCCTGCCCGCTCGGTCTCGCGCTGACGAAGTCAATCCCCAGCAGCTTCAAGCGGTGAAACAAGAAGGAACGGTTCAAATCCAGATAGGCGGACTCTTTCGAAGCAACCCTCCGGTTTTCGCGCAAATCCAGAATTACATCGTTGGCCACAACCGATTTATATTTCTCCAGCTTCAACCTTTTGAGCTGGCGGTTCAGGTCGTCCTGGATCGGCGTCTGGCTGACGCCTTCGGCCAGCTCGCCGATCGCCGTGCCGATATCCGTTCGGGCAAGCTCCTCTGCCACGACGGCAAGCTCACCGCGCCCAAACAGCGTCTGGGCCGCATCCCGCAAATCCCGCAAGGTGGGAATACCGCCCCCATGGAGCGCGGCGAGCGACTCCGCCAGCCGGACGGCTTCGATCACTTCTGCCGTTGACCGGTGGGTCCCTTTCTTTCTCATCGAGCCCGCCACCAAGGATAAATACTGATGCGGCAATTCCGTTAGCGCGCCCTTCAGCATCCGTTCCCACATCATTTCAAAATAATGGGGAGCCGCATTTCCGGCACCGTAGCCGGAAACAGACGACAGTTTATAGTAAGAGTATGGCATCAGGGTCAGTTTGGTTGCCCGGGAAGGCAGCTGAGTTAATTCCTCGTCGCTCATCGGGTTTGACAAATCGCTAAGGGCAGGGGCATGGTATGCCCCGCAGACGACGACAATGCGTTCGGGCTCATGCCCCGCCGCAATCGCTTCAACAATCTGACGGCGCATGTAAGACTCCCGGACGGCATTGTAGGCGTACTCCACTGCATCCGCAAGCCGTTCTCTCTCCTCCGAAAGCTCTCGCATCTGCCCGGAAAAAGCCGTTATGGATTGCCGGTAAGACCCCCCGTTTAAATTATGTTCATAACTCCGCTCCCAGTACATATCGTAATCGTATTCGCCAGCAAGCTCGGCAATCCGCTCATATACGGATGTTCCGGCCGGCAGGCTATCATCCGACGGCTCTGCTGCACCTGAAACGCTTTCCGGCTTCTCGTCTTCGGACTCCTCCCCGCCAGAACCGCCTACCGGGCTGCGGCGGAGCTCCTGAAGGCATACGGCAGAGGACGACGGCAGATCGATAAATGCGGCATAGGCTCCATGCTTCTGCGCCCATTTCATCGCCTGATATTCCGGAGAATATACCGCATAAGGCCAAAGTACGGTTTGTACCGGCACTTCTTCGGTAAATGCCAATATGGCAACCGGCGGTTTTGTCGTAGCATGGGCCAGATGCCGGATTTCCCCGCTTGCATCAGACGGTCCTTCAATGAGGACGGCGGTGGGATCAATCTCATCCAGAAAGTCTAATAGATGCTTCGCACCGGCGGGTGACAAGTGCCGAACGCCAAACACATGGATGCCGGCGGCATTCACTTGTTTATCTCCTTACATGCTTGATATAAGCCCCGCCACTCGGCACCGCGCTTTTTCATCACGTTGTCGAGATATTCCTTCCACACGAGCCGGTCCTTATCATCATCCTTCACGATCGCGCCTTGGAGTCCTGCTGCCAAATCCTCGTCGGTGAGCTCCCCGCTGCCAAAGCTGGCTGCCAGCGCCATGCTGTTGGTCAGGAGCGAAATCGCTTCAGCGGTCGAGATTACCCCGGCAGGAGACTTCACCTTTTCCTTTTTATCCAGGGTCATGCCGCTGCGCAGCTCGCGAAAGATGGTAACTACCTTAAGCAGTGCTTCATCTGCAGGAGCAGCAGCCTGAAGATCGTATGAGGAAGCAATCTCCGACACCCGTTTCTTCACGATTTCGATTTCGGTTTCCAGATCCGCAGGAGCCGGAAGCACGATGATGTTGAAACGGCGCTTCAGCGCGGTCGACATCTCATTGACCCCGCGGTCTCTTGTATTCGCTGTAGCGATAATCGAGAAGCCTTTTCGGGCATTCATTTCTTTTCCGAGTTCAGGCACCGATATCGTCTTTTCGGACAAAATGGAGATGAGGGCATCCTGTACCTCCGAGGCGCAGCGGGAAATCTCTTCGAACCGGGCGATCCCGCCCGCTTCCATCGCCCGCATGATCGGGCTCTGCACCAGCGCTTCGGGGGTAGGGCCTTGGGCAAGCAGCATGGCGTAGTTCCAGGAATACCGCACGTGTTCTTCGCTCGTTCCAGCCGTGCCCTGTACGACCAATCCGGAATTTCCATAGATTGCTGCCGCCAGATTTTCGGACAGCCAGGATTTGGCCGTGCCCGGTTCCCCGATCAATAACAGGGCGCGGTCGGTTACCAGGGTAGCGACCGCCATCTCGATCAGACGTTGGTTTCCGATATATTTAGGCGTGATTTCCGTCTTGCCGGCCTTGCCGCCAACGATGAATTTGAGTACGGATTGAGGGGACATCTGCCATCCGGCAGGAATTTTCCCGGTATCCTCCTTGCGCAGCGCTTCCAGCTCATGACGAAACAATATTTCCGCGGGCTGACGCATGATATCTTCCAATTGCTCTTGACCTGCTCCCATGGGTTCCACTCCTTAATATTTATTGCTCTTTCATCTGGCGAAGGATATATCGAAGCTGATCCTCGGCGTTGTCCTTGTAGTTGCCCAGCACCGCATGGACGCGATCATGATAATCTGCAGGTAACCGGCACAGCTGCGAGAATATAAAAGGCTCGATCATGTAGCAGTCCTGATTTCGCTTATCCTCAAGAGCGGCCACAACAGCTTCAAACAGCTCTTCATCCTTTATGCCGGTACGAACAAGACCCATAATAATCAGATTGGCAAACCGGTTGCGGAATTCCGGCGAATTCTGCAGCTTTGCCAGCAAATACGATTCGGCTTCCCGATGTCCCCGGCGGGCGAACGCGCTGACCAGCGCCAGCTCATCCTGCTCGATCAACAGCTCCAGCCATCTGTCATCCCAGCTAGCCAGCAGCTGCTCTTGCGGGAGCATCTCCACGTAATACGTGTAGCTCTCCTTGCCCGCAAACGGCATTACTTCCTCATAAGGCTTATACTGCCTGCGGATTACCAGATCAGATAGGGTATCCAATAGCTTTTTCCGCTCTTTGGCCGCGTTGCTGAGCGGGGACGAGGCGAAGCCTTGTAACAGAACGTCCTTGTATTGTTCATATACGCGTTCAGGCGGGAGCACGCGCGTTGCTTTTTGGAATACCTCGCGGACATAAGAGCCGCTGTGTCTATATTGCTCTATATCATGCTCCGCATTTTGGCGCAGCAGTTCCCTGGCTTCCCCGGAATCCACGCGATTCATGTAGATGACCGCTTCATTCATCAGATAGGTCCAGCCCAAAGACTTGATGTATAAGGCATACTGCTGAAGCACGTTCCGGTACAGCTCCTCGAGCTCCGGATTTTGTTTGTCGTGCAGGGCCCACAAACAGCGTTTCACCTTGATCCAGCTCTCCTCCAGCTTTTGCTTGTCGCCCAGGGATTCGGAAACCGATTGAAGCTCCGCCGACAAGTCTCGTACAAGCCAATCCGTCAACAGGGCGGAACGGCATCTGCCTAAGGCAGGATTCACCAGCTCTTTGTCTTTTCCTTGGGCGGCTTCATACAACCGCCCCACGGCTCGATCGGAACCGTTCTCGGCCAGCGCGCCATACGCCGCTTCGCGGATGACCTTCTTCTTGCTCCTGCTCCATTCCATCAGATCCGCTTCAAACTCTTCGTGCCGCGCAAGCAGTTTAATCGCCATGCACCGCACCTCGTCGCTGCCGATCTCGGCCGCTTGGCGGATCAGCTCCAGCGCTTCCTTCCCGCCTGTTGCCGCCATCACCTTCAGCTTGCGTGATTCCGGCTTTCCGCCCGCCGGATTAAAGCTTTCCATCAGAAACGGAACGATTTCCGGGCCGTACGCCGGCAGTATCTCATTGGCCGCGAGCTCGCCAATCTCGACGTAAGGGTCATTCAACGCTTCGATTGCAAGGTATACCAGACGGAAATCCCGGAACACCCCTTCCTTCCACGCTTCTTCTATGATCTCGTAACGGCCGCTGCCCGTCGTGGTCAGGGCGGTCTGTACTGCTGAGAGCTTGCGGTATGATAGATGGGATGACAGCGAAACCGGATGATGGTCTACCGGAAACAGTCCTCCTTCGGGTGCTGTCGTTCCTTGCGTATGCAGCACGGAGCTCAGCAGCTGGTTTATATCCTGAAGCAGCTGTGCGGACTGGTTCTCCTTACCGGAATCCGGTTCGATCAAGGCAAGGATCCCCTCACCCAATCTTTTGAACACGGGAGCGCGTTCTCCCAGCTGTTGAAACTGCGGCAGCAGCCGCTTCAGGCGGAAATCGCCTGCCGCGAGCTCGCTGCCGGCGATATATAAACGCCTAACCTCTTGGTTAAGCTCCTGCAGTAATGCCGTACTCATGTTCGCTTTCCTCCTTCGTTAACCCTGCTTAGTACAATAGCCGGATGATTTCGTTCGTCGTAATGATGCTTAACGGCTGGGCCCAGAGACGGCCCGTCGCAAGGTTGTGCTCAAACATAACCAGCATGGATACGCCGCTCAGCTTCTCCTCCGGCAAATACCGCAGCATCGGCACGGTTGGTTCCATATACACATCGGCCAGCCCGATCGACTGTCCGGATTCATCCGTAATGGCATATTGCCCTTCCACGTTCCGGCCGATCCCGGATACAAGCAGCAGCATGACGGGGTTGCTGTCGCTAAGCGGATTCTTGAGCTGGTTCTTCACCTTTTTAACGGCTTCAGCATAAGAACCCGCCGCATGGTTGCGAATCCACTCCAGATCCTCTTCCGTTACCGGACTTGAGGTCATTTCTTCAAAGCGAACACGCCGATTCATATCTCCCGGGTAGTGATACAGTACAGGGACATGGGCTTTATCAAAGAAGCTGTCTTCTTCCCGCATCAGCTTGGCGGCTTTATAAGGACGGTACTGGATCGTCCGGTGAATTTCGCCGCTGTCCTTCTGGATCCAGTATCCGGTATCCACATGCTCCAGCCGCGCATCGTCGGCATAACTCAGAAATGAAAGCTGCACCAGCTCTGCTCCTTCGCTCACTAACCCATAGCTCTGCAGCTCGGTCAGCTGCCATGCATGCCCCAGCCATTCCTCTATCGTCGACTCGTGGTCCAGCCTCATATCCGGATCCTCAATTTTTGTAGTCAGGTACTGTCTGCCCTTCTTGATCATTGCGTTCATGACGGCAAGCTGCCCCACCGCATATGTATAAGCTTTCTCCTGGTCTTCGGATGACAGAACCAGCGCCAGGCGGCGGAGCTCCGTCTGAGCACCCGATAAGTAATAATTGCCCATCTGCTTCACATGCTCCTGGATCCGCTTATGTTCTTTTTTGTCCAATGTCCCGAGTCCGTTCCGGATCAACGAGTGTATGAGCTTTTCCAGTACGTCCAGGCCTTCCAGCTGCGCATGGAGTTTCTTTTTTAACGCCGATTTGTTAACCTTCTTCGGTTTTGGTGCTGCTCCTTCGGCTGCTTCTTTGATCTTGCGCTCTTCCCGCTTCTCCGCCTTCTCCCGCTTGGCGGCCAAATCCTCCGGCACCTCGGCGGGGGTGAACGACACTCCGCCTGCATAAGCATATAGCAGTCCAAGCACATGCTTGCACGGAAACTGTCGGCTCGGGCAGGTGCACCGCATGACCGGCTTCTCCGGCACCGCAAAATCGGCGGACGGCTGGTAATCGGAACTTCCGCTGCCGGCACAGGTGCCGAACAACACGGCTTGATCCTCGGAATGATGCAGCTTGAGGAAACGTCCTTTTTTTACTAGACCTTGCCCGTTCTTAATGGCCGCGCTATTCGGTGCCTGCGAATCGATCCATGTCTCTGTAATCTCAACCAAACTCATACCCTCCTAAATCAAATCGCTGCGTTCAAAAACAGCAATAATATCCATTACGTTTAATCATATCGAATCTTCGCCCTGCTCCCTACCCTTCTAAAGACCTATTTAAGAACACCCATTCCTATTTAATCCATCATCCTCATCCTAAAATGGAACATATTGTTATGCTATGCTGCCGTTAAAATAAAAAAGAGCCGGCTTAGCCGGTTCTTCGAAATTTGCTATCACCCAGGAGTAGACGAACACGCGCAATGCGGACTTAAAGATCGCCTGCGGCGTTCCCTTATCCCTTTTGTCTCCGATGCCGTTAGTCTTTTCGCGCTTGATACCGCCCTGTTCGAATCTCGAGAATATACGATTCAGGGTGGGGCATGCCGGACTTTAACACATCCTGCACGGCTTGTTCGATCGGATACGGCACACGGATGCATTGAATGTTTAACGGCGCGGGATCTTCGCTTCCATAAACTCCCTCCAGAATGACGTAAGACGCCTCGGGCATTTCAAGTGGATTGCCGACGCTGCCGGTATTAAACAGCGTTCTCCCGTCCAGATGCTGGTGATAGGCATTATGGATATCGCCGTAACCGGCGACGTCCGCGATTCTCGGGCTGCCGCACAGCGGGGAACTGTGAAACAAGGTAGCCAGCTTCTCCTGGTCGTCCCAGGGCTGGATCCGTTCGTACACGCTTCGCGGCGAAGCATGAAACAGCCGGACCCATTTACCGCTCATCATGAATTCTATGACATAAGGGAGGCCGGCAAGATATTGGAGCCTCTCGCTTCCGAGTCTATGCTGATGCCATAGCAGCGACGGATCATCGGTCTCATTGCCAATAAAGTCGTCCCAATTCCCCTTAATGACCTGCTGGCAATGGGTTCGTACCATATCCACCGCCACATCGCCGTGCGGGCCCTTGCCGATCAAGTCGCCCAGGCAATAGATGGTTTCGATTCCGCGGCGTTGGATATCCCTAAGAACCGCCTCCAGTGCAGGGATGTTTCCGTGTATGTCGGAGATTAATGCAAATTGCGCCATCAGCCGGCCTCCAAACTTTGTTTATTTCGGTTTGCTATGGTTATGGCGGTGTTGCTTTTCGTATATTCATCCTATGTCTCTTTTTAGCCAGGGATGAACCAGTTCAGCGATTCACGCCGTGCCCCAAAATCAGGTCTTTGGATTTACCAATCCAGCACTTCATTTTCCATACAATATTAACTTATAATGAAAATAGTTTGAAGCTATTCTAAAAGAAAGTCAAAGGAAGGAGGTTATGCCGTTCCATGCATTGCCGTCCGGAAGCGTTCGGGCACGCGATGCGTGTTTCAACTACATCGGCAGTACATAACGTGCATTGGAAGGAGGCAATTATACGCCGGAACGTGCCAAATCCTTATTTTGGATGTTTAATTTTTAGTCTATTGTATTAAGGTAATCATATATTTTTACTCACGCAAGCTTGGTAACTGAATAAGATTTAAGCATCACCGACTTCACCACGTTAGGAGGCTGACGATAGTGAATACACGCAGGATGGTTAGCTTAGGGTTACTGATTCTTGTCTTGATCATCAGCGGTTGTACGGGAAATGCTTCAACCGAAAAAACGAAAACGCTTACACTTTGGTATTGGAACCGAAGCCTGGACGATGAGCTGATTAAGTCTGTTGAAAAGGAGTTTCCGGGTATCCGCATCGATGCGCAAAAAATCGGAGGCGACTTCAAATCGAAATTAAAAACAACGCTGGCCGCCGGCTCCGGAGGGCCGGACATCGTCGCTTTTAACGACTGGGTGGCGGAGCTGTTTACGAGTTCGGATCGCTTCTACGATCTGTATGAACTTGGCGCCAAAGAAATCGAACCGGATTTCCTGGATTGGAAATGGAAGCTCGGCGTTACTCCGGAAGGCGCCATGATCGCCCTGCCGATCGATACGGGGCCAACGGCTTTATACTACAGAGCGGATTTGTTCGAGGAAGCCGGACTTCCGACCGAACCGGAAGATGTCCACGAGCAGCTCGGCACCTGGGATCAATATTTCGAGGCCGGCCAGAAGCTGCAGGAGCACTTTGATCAAAAAGTGAAAATGCTCGATAACATCACGAACATTTATACCCAATTCAATGCCCAATCCGATCGCATCTATTTTGCCGAGGATGGGACGTTCATCGGCGAGTCTGCGGAATCTTCGATGAAGACGGCCTGGGATACGGCGGTAAAGGCCTCCCAAATGAAGCTGAGCGCCAACGTCAACACTTCTTCCTCAGAGTGGAATGCCGCCATGAACAACGGGCGGGTCGCTTCCTTTGTCGGTGCGGTCTGGATGAAGGAAATACTCATGCAGGCTGCGCCGGACACCACCGGCAAATGGAGGGTAGCCCGTGCACCTGGCGGTGACGGCAACAACGGCGGTTCCTTCCTTGCCATTATGAAGACAAGTAAATATCCGCAGGAAGCATTTGATGTCATGAAATACATTCAAAACCCGGAAAATCAGGTTCAGTCCTTTAAGAAGATCAACCTCTTCCCTTCCGCCAAGGACGCGCTGGATGCACCCGTCATGAAGGAAGCTGAAGAATTCTTCGGAAATCAGGCGACCGGCGAGGTGTTCTCGGAATCTGCACGAAACGTTAAGCCGGCTTATTTCGGCGGGAAGTTCGCGAATGTCAACGGCATTGTCAATCGAGAGCTGTCCTCGGTTGCCCTTCAGGGCAAAAATCCCGATAAAGCCTGGGCCGACGCGCTGGCCAGGGTCAAAAAAGAACTGCTGCGCTGACCAAGGTTCTTGTTTTGCGAGGTATGGCTTTCCGATTGTTAGGAGTACTTAAATACCAACCGTTACAGGAGGTACAGTACGATGGATAATCCTATGCTGAATCGCACGCCCGTGGAACAGAAGCCTGTTCCCAAGCATCCGAAATCCCAAGACCGACTGTCTGCACAGATATGGAAGCACCGCAAAGAATATTTGGCGATATCCCCTTTTTACATTCTATTTGCCATCTTCGGGCTGTTTCCGATCGCCTTTTCCATGTTCCTGTCCTTTCAAAAATGGGACGGCATCGGCGAGATGACCTATAACGGTCTCAATAACTATCAATTCATGCTGACCGATCCGGAATTTTGGAGAGCCGTTGGCAATACGCTGCTGATCTGGATTTACTCCACAATACCGATGCTGTTCATCGCGCTGGTCGTGGCTTTCCTGCTAAATGCATCGTTTGTCCGTTTCCGCACCTTCTTTCGCATCGGTTATTTCCTGCCAAACGTCACCTCGCTTGTTGCGGTTGCCATCGTGTTCGGCACGGTCTTCTCGAACAACTACGGTCTCCTCAACTATATGTTGTCCTTGCTCGGCCTCAACTCCGTCGAATGGTTGAATAATACGTGGGGCATTCAGTTAGCCATTTCGGTCATGGTTATATGGAGATGGGCGGGATATAACGCCATCATCTATCTTGCCGGGCTGCAGAGCATCCCGACTGTTCTGTACGAGGCAGCCAAGATCGACGGAGCCACCGGCATTCAATCCTTTTTCAGAATCACCATTCCCAATCTAAGGCCCATCATTCTCTTTACGGTCATTACGTCAACCATCGGCGGCATGCAGATCTTCACCGAACCGCAAGTGCTGGTCGGCAATGACGGCGGCGTAAGCGGCGGCGGGATGACCATCGTCCTCTACCTGTACCGCGAAGCCTTCGTGAACAACTATTTCGGATATGGCGCTGCCGTCGGCTGGGGCATGTTCCTGCTCATCGCCCTCTTTTCCATCGTGAACTGGAAAATGGTGCAGGGCAGTCCTTCCAATGACTGAAAATGGGGGTGAAACGTATGTTCAAATGGAAATCCATTCTGCTGCACATCGGGTTGATCGCCGGATTGATCTTATCCATTTTTCCCTTCTACTGGCTGCTTGTGATGGCGACGCGCACCACTTCGGATATCTACAGCTTTCCTCCGAAACTATGGTTCGGTCCGCACTTGCTTGATAACGTGTCGAGGGTGCTGAGCAGCATCGACTTCTTCGGCGCCTTCTGGAATACCCTGTTCGTCGCTTCCGCTTGTACGCTGCTGGTCTTATTCTTCGATTCCCTGGCCGGATTCACGTTCGCCAAATTCCAGTTCCCGGGCAAAAAGTGGCTGTTTGTGCTGCTGCTTGCCACCATGATGGCGCCTGCACAATTATCCTTGGTGCCTTCGTTTGTCATTATGGCAGAATTCGGATGGGTGGGCACCTACAAGGCCCTGATCATTCCGGGAATGGTCAACGCCTTCGGAATCTTCTGGATCAGGCAGTATGCACAGGAATCGGTGCCTTCGGAGCTTCTCGATGCCGGTAAAATCGACGGCTGCGGTTTCTTCCGCCTCTATTGGAACATATCGCTGCCGATTCTGCGGCCCGCTTTATCGTTCTTGGCCGCCTTCACGTTCATCGGGGTATGGAACGACTATCTGTGGCCGCTCATCATTCTCAATGATGAGAACAAGTTCACCTTGCAGGTTGCGTTATCATCATTAAACGGAATATATACCACCGACTATTCGATGGTCATTGCCGGCACGCTGCTCGCCGTCATCCCGCTGATTGTCATGTTCTTGTTCATCAGCAAGCAATTCATTTCCGATATCGCCGCAGGCGCGATTAAGAGTTAACGGCCAAAGGAGCTGCCTCCAGGTGTTATGCCTGGCAGGCAGCTCCTCTCTATATTCCGGTCCATGACGTACGCGCTACGGCACCATGACCAGCTGTTCATTTTCTTTCGTCCCTGCCTCTTCTGCCGAATCGGCTGTCTCCTCCCTTTTCAGTTCTGCCGTTTCATCCAGCTTTTTGCGTCCCATTAAGGCTGCTGCCAGAAGCGCTAACGCAGCAGGAACGATAGCCCAGGCAAACGTAGCCGCGATGGAGGAAGCAAGCGTGTCCGAGATCGGCTTGAGCAGGTCGGACGGAATCCATGATCTCGTCTCCGGTGCCAATAAGATGTGAGGATCCTTAAGATCGAATCCTTCAGGAAGCCCACCGGTGTTCATCACGCCCGATCCCGATGTTAAGGAACCGGTGAAGGATCGGCTCTGTATCAACCCGAACACCGTAATGCCAATGGTCATTCCAAGCGACCGCGTGAAGTTGAAGGTCGAGCTCGCCATCCCGCGCTGTTTATAGGATAAGCCATGCATGACCGCCGTTCCCAGCACGGAGAACGATCCGCCGATGCCAAGCCCGATCAGAACCATGTACAGGGTAACGATGAACCTGCTGGATTCCGCAGTTAACGTCGAAGCGAGCACCATCCCTCCCGTAAACAGGATCAGCGTCGGGATCATGATGCTGCGATACGAGATTTTACTCATCAGAAAACCGCTGACCGTCGCCGTGACGACCGAGCCCACCATCATCGGCAGCAGGACCAGCCCCGAGTTCGTGGCGCTTCCGCCGAGCACGCCTTGTATGAAGATCGGAATGTAAACGGAAGCCACGATGAAGGATCCTCCGCTAAACAAGCCGCACAGCACGCTTGAGGTATAGAGTTTATTCTTGAATAAATGAAACGAGATGATCGGCTCCTCCGCTCTTCTCTCGGCAAGCACGAACAGCACCAGCATGACGGCGGCAGCGCCAAACAAAGCCAGGATGACCCAGGAATCCCATGCCCATTGCTTCCCTCCAAGCTCAAGCGCGAACATGAAACAGATCACGCCCGCAAGGAGCGTGGTTGCTCCCTTCCAATCAATCGGCTGTTTGGAACGTTCATGCGATTCCTTATAGAATACCGTCACCATCAGGAAGGCCACGATGCCGATCGGCAAATTAATATAGAATATCCATTGCCAGGTAATATGATCCGTAATATAAGCGCCTGCGAGCGGCCCGAAAATGCTGGATAATCCAAAGACGGCTCCGAACAAACCGGTGAGCTTTCCGCGCTTCTCGAGCGGCACGGTGTCGAACATGATCGCGAAAGCGATCGGGATGAGGGCTCCGCCCCCTACGCCTTGCACGGCCCGATACAGCGCCAGTTCCGTGATGGAGCTTGCCGTACCGCACAGCACGGAGCCCAGCATGAATACAATCATCCCGAACACAAAGAATTTTTTGCGTCCATACATATCGGACAGCTTGCCGAAGATCGGCATCCCCGCAAGCTCGGCAACCATGTACGCGGAGGTCACCCATACGAAATGATCAAGTCCTCCGAGCTCCCCGACGATGTTTCCCATGGCGGTTGCTACGATCGTATTGTCCATGGAGGCCATCAAGATGCCGAGCAGCAGGCCGGCAAGCACGATGGGCAGTTTGTTGTTGTTGGCTGTTTGTGTCTTCAAGTTCTCATACACTCCTTCTAAGTAGGTTTCCTTCGTACTGCAGTCATTGTAATTCGAAAAGTATGACAGGTGACTGTCACACTTTTGTCCCCGATTCCGTTATTTTTTATCAAACGCTCTTATTCAAGCAGCCTAATGGCTTTATGTTCGCATGCGGGGTAGCGTATAATCGGTTTATCTTAGCTCATGCCAAGGAGGTCATGTGATATGAAGATCAGTGAATTATCGCAGCGCAGCCAGGTCAGCGCACGCTCGATCCGGCATTATGAACAAAAAGGCCTGCTGGAAGCCGACAGACTCGATAACGATTACCGCCATTTTAACGCGTCCGCCATCGAACGGGTCAAAATGATCCAATTGTACTTAAAGCTGGGCTTGACCACGGATCAGATTCGCGTATTGTTTCGCGGTGAAGTCGCTTCGCCGGACGATTATGAATATTGCGAAGAAATGCTCTCCTTTTATGAGGACAAATTAAGCAGCGTGGACAGTCAGATTGCAGCGCTCCATGAATTGAAACACCTGCTGGAAAGGCAAATCTCCCGGACCCTTGGCAAAAAGAAGAGTCAGCAGCAGCCCTCCGCAACGTGATAGAATGAAGTGTACATCTGAAATGGAGGATATCTACATATGGACAATTTCGAGAAAAATCTGGAGAAATACGCGGAGCTGGTCGTGAAGGTTGGCGTAAACGTTCAACCGGGCCAAGTGCTGATCGTCAATGCTCCAATCGAGACCCTAGAGTTGACACGCCGCATCGTGGCCAAAGCATATGATGCAGGCGCCAAATATGTCCAAGTCGACTGGGAAGACGAAAAAATCACCCGAATTCGCTATGAGAAGGCACCGGAAGACTCCTTCCATTATTATCCGCAGTGGCAGGCCGACGCCATGCAGCAGCTCGCTGAAGGCGGAGGAGCCATTCTGCGCATTAAGGTTCCGGATCCCGAGCTGTTCCGCGGCATTGATTCGGTAAAAGTATCTACAGCCGTTAAGGCTGCTGCCGTGGCTAACGAAAAATATCAGGTATACGTCCGCAACAATAAGATCAGCTGGTCGCTGATTAAGGCGCCTACCCGAGCCTGGGCCAATAAAGTATTCCCGGACCTCCCCGAAGAAGAGCGCATCCAAGCGATGTGGGATGCCGTATTCCTGATGAATCGGGTAGGCAGCGAAGATCCGGTAGCCGCGTGGCGGGATCATATCGCCGGACTGAAGCTGCGCCAGAACCACATGAATGCCAAACGCTACAAGAGTTTCCACTATCGTGCGCCGGGAACGGATCTGCGCGTCGACATGCCGGAAGGTTACCTCTGGCTCGGCGGCGGTGACGAGAATGAAGCCGGGGTGTATTTCGTCGCGAATATGCCCACCGAAGAAATCTATACGATGCCTCATCGTACGGGCGTGAACGGGACCGTATCCAGTACCCTTCCGCTGAATCTGAACGGCCGCCTGGTGGAAGGCATGAAGCTCACGTTCAAGGACGGCAAGGTTGTCGCATATGAAGCCGAATCCGGACGGGAGCATCTCACGACGCTGCTGGAAACGGACGAGGGCGCCTCGTATCTTGGAGAGATGGCACTCGTGCCGCATGATTCGCCGATCTCGCAGCTAAACCGCGTCTTCTATAACACCGGCATCGATGAGAACGCCTCCTGCCACTTTGCGCTGGGAAGCGCCTATCCCGTGAATATCGAAGGCGGCACCAAGATGAGCAAGGAAGAACTGCTGGCTCGCGGAGCCAATGTCAGTCTGACGCATGTCGATTTCATGATCGGTTCCGCTGAACTGGACATTGACGGCGTGCTGGCGGACGGTACGATTGAACCCGTATTCCGCGGTGGACGGTGGGTCTAAGGTTCGTTTGGGTAAAATGGGCTCCCAGCGTGCCTTTTGGCGTCATATGACCGGGGGCAACCCTTTAAGCCTACAACTGTAAAAAAGGCGGACACTGGAGCAATTGCTCCATGTCCGCCTTTTTCTATGTTCTACATTCGTATGGTTACTTTACTCTGCACGCTCCAGCATCCGAAGTATCATCATGACCGCTTCCGCACGGGTCGCAGATTCCTGAGGTGCAAACCGGTTACCCGAACGTCCGTTCACGATGCCGGCCTCGGCCGCGGCTGCGATTTCCTTCTCTGCCCAAGCCGGAATATTCTGCTGATCGCGGAAGTCCGTTCCGGCACCTGGCTGGGTAAGGCCTAGATAGCGTGCGATCATTACCGCCATTTCCGCACGGTTAACGGATTCATTCGGTTTGAATGTCCCGTCTTGATATCCTTTCACGATGCCTTCGGATACGGCCCATTGAATCGCTTCAAGCGCCCAGGATCCGATGGAGGAGCTGTCTTTGAAGCTCAGTTTCTCAGACCCCGCTTGACCTTTCAGTGCTTTGGCCATCATCACCATAAATTCGGCACGCGTGACCTGACGGTCCGGTTTGAAGGTCTGATCCGGATAGCCGCCAACGATGCCGAGCGAAACCGCCTGCTCAATCTCAGATGAAGCCCAATGTCCGCCGATGTCGGTTAACAGCACCGGCTGGGGTTCCGGCTTCGGTTCTTCTGTCCCTGCTTTCGCCTTACGGTGTATGGTTAACTGATAGGTTTTGGTCGCACCATTCTCGGCCCGAACCACCAGCTTCAGGACGTTATCCCCTTCCTTCAGCTTAATGACCTGATCATTCTTCAGAGGCTCTCCTTCCAGAAGGACAGCGGCCTTGCCATGCGCCGTCCCAATGCGGAGCTGCACGGATTCCGCATCCGTTTCAAGCCGGTACTCCGTCGTGCTCTCGTTGAACGCAGGGGTTAATGCAGCCGCTACGCCGCCAATGATGACTTCCAGCGCTTTTAATTGATTGTTTCCGGACAATGGGACTTCACCGCCAGGGGATTCCGATCCCGATCCCGATGACGGAGGATTCTCGGATGAAGGGATCACCGAAGCGTTATAGGCGCGGATCGCGGCTTGCAGTGCGGTCATTGCGTCCCTGACATCCTTCGCAGTTGCATGATCCTGCTGCGTTATGGCGCTGGCGTTTGCAATCGCGTCACGGAGTGCTGACCTTGCGACTGCCGGATACTGCCCTGGCGATGAGCCTTCCCGTGTTTCGTCGAGCCTTTGCTGCGCCGAGGCGATTAACCCGATTAACTCGCTCTTGTCCACTCCTGCAGCCGAAGTCGTGGCCGAGTTATGGAGTCCCACGCTCTCGCCAGCAGCGTTATAAGCTTTGACGGTAAAATGATAACGCGTATCCGGCGTAAGCCCAGCTGCGGTATGCGAATACACATCGCCGGTTACGGTAACCACCGGTTCCTCCCGGCCTTTCAAATATACGCGATATCCGTCCACGCCATCGCTTGCAGCCGCCTCCGGCCAGCTCATGGTTACATGGCTCGATGAGATCTCCGAAAATTCCAACTCCCCGGGCGTCCATACCGGCGCACCCGGAACGTCTACAGCACTCGTGATCACCGTTAAGATCTCGCTTGGTGGCGATTCCGCTCCATGCTGATCCGAGGCGGTTACTTTGAATTCGTACGGCGTATCCGGCGTAAGCCCTGTCGCTTCGTATACGCTGTCCGTAACGGTGGCCACTTGCTGTCCGTCCTGATACACATGATAGCTCACGACTTGCTGGTCCGGACGGTTCACAGGGTCCCAGCCGATTTGAACCGAGGACGTCGTGACCTGAAGTGCTTTCAGCTTGGTTGGGGCCGCGAGATCCCCTTCATCCGTTGCGAATGTCCATACGTCCGATACTGTTCTTCCCCCGAATTCATCTTGGGCGACGGCATACCAGGAATAGGTTCCGTTGGATGACAGTCCTGCCCACGGCTGAGTAACCTCCGTGCCGCTCGCTGCCTTTTGCGGCGTACCGATGGCCTCTCCTCTCAGATGATTCACTTGGATCGAATCGGTGGCTACCCGCTTCAGTTTCGGCTCAAGATCCAGGTTCATCGCAAATTCATCCACGCCCGGATTCGTATAATAATTGTACTTATCCAAATAAGGAGAGTACGTATTCACGTAAATCTGATTGCTTTCCTTATCAAAATGCAGCAGTCTCAAATATCCGCTGCCGCCGTCCGCATGTCCTTGATAGTCTGCCAGCATCTGATACACGGTTCGGTCCGCATTGCCGTCACCATCATCGTCCAATTCGTTCTTAAGCAGGCTGGCTCCCGTGTAATGGCCGCTCAGTACGGCAACCACGTTCGGATTAGGGACGACTACTTCCTTGTACAACTTGTTGCCTACGCCGGAACGCGTTCCGTTCGCGAGCATGTAATCATGGAAATTCAGGAATGCGATACGATCCGGATATTCAGCCAGAACCTCGTTCATCCACTTGATATCCTCGTTTTCGACGCCCCATCCCATATACATCATGATGAAGTCGTTGCCTTCGACGGAGACCAGATCGTAATGTCCCCGGTTGTTCTTGTAGGAGCCTCCGTAATAGGGCTGATCCTTATAACGGTCTTCCCCGAAATATTGACCGTAGGTCGTGTAATCCCAATCGTAGCTGCCCACGTCATGATTGCCGGCAAGCACGCCGTGCGGCAGCTTGGCATCCTCCAGCATGTTCATGTACGCATCGGCACGTTTCCATTGGTATTCGGCTGTTGGATCATTCACGATATCACCGGTATGGAACAAATATTTGATGTTCATCTCATCGATGGAATCAACGATCCAGTCGAACTGCTTTTGCTGAATATGAGGATAGAGCTCCGTCAAGAACTGCGTATCGGATACCCATACAAAGGTGTAATCATAATCCCCTCGGGAAGGAATTTCATCCTGTACGATCACATCGACTTTATTGTTCTGTACATAGTCCGCTGCCGTCAGTTCGCCTCGAAGCGTAAAATCATCTTCAGACTGGGCAATATGCTTGGTTATTTCCGTCCATTTGCTCAGCTTGTGGTTCCACGCATACATCGTGACCTTGCGGCCGGACACCGTGTGTCCTTCCCAAGTGACTTCGACGCTGTCGCCAGGCTCGACGGCATGCTCCAGCTCTGCCTCGAACCGGATGTAAGGGAATTGAGACGTTGAATCTACGGTGACATATTCATCGTTGGATTCGGATACCCGCTTCAATTCCTCTTCGGTCAGCACAGTTTCGCCCGTAGGGAATCTGTCCTTAGGAGGTTCTTCGTCCGAAGCGTTCTTGGACAATTTCACCCGATCCCCGCTTAAAGCATGATACGAATAAGCCTGATGGAAGGAGACCTCGAGCTCGTCATCCGATGGATCGCTGACTTGAACCTTCAGCTCCGGCGACAGCCCGGTGCCGCTCTCCTTATCTGCCGGCGACACCAATACAGGTTTATTCGGATGCTCCTGAGCCGTGTGAAACGTCACGGTTCGTTCGGAGCGGTTGCCGATCTTGTCCACTGCGCTAATTTCCAGCTTATGATCGCCTGGTTCAAGCTCGGCCGAGGAAGTATTGTACGGCAACTGGATGGCGCGTCCATCGAGCGTAACCTCGACCCGGTCCACGCCCGATACGCGATCCGTGGCGGTCACATCGATCGGGATGCCGCCCTTGTAACTCTTGCCCTCTTCAACGGTTGCGCTAATTTCCGGTCCGTGGTTATCTACCTGAACATCGGCAGCTGCTTCAGACTGACCTTTGACCTTCAATTGAATGGAATACGTTCCGTCCGAGACGGCCGAGGTATCCCATGCGTAGGACAATGCATTTACTTTTTCGGCAGGAATGTCGAATTGAAAAGCTACGAAAGGCAGGAAACGTCCATCGTCGCCAAGGTCATGGATCCGTGCGGGATCGCTGTATTGCGGATCCCGGATTTCCGTTCCGTCACCCAGGAGCAGCCGCACGTTGCGTGCATTGAAATCATCCATATTACCCGTCGGCTTGTCGTCCTCGAAATAGGTCTTCTCGTTATCGCCGGCCCGAAGGGTAATTTCGTTCGATCCGCTTGTCAGCCACTGCGGTTCGATCGGGACCACGATGGTTTGATAACCGTCAATGTTCGCCTCCGTCTCGAAAAGAACCTCCTTGCCGATGGTTACCGTGTTGATTCCATCGTCAATGCCGTCGCCTTCAAATATAAAATAGGCGGAATGCTCCATGGCGGGAGTGCCTTGAACCGGCGTTCCGTCCACTTGAAGCTCCAAATCGGAAGGCCCAGCCCCATCAGCTGCACCCCGAATATACGTGATGCCCGTAACCGTTTGTTGATCTTTAACGTTCAGGCTCGCGCTTGCGCCGCTGCCCGTGAGATCAACCTCATATTTAGGGCTCTCCACTTTCTTAAACGTGTTGGACACCGTGAAGAAATACTCCAGCTTGGCATGTCCCAGCAGCTCCAGATAAGGTATCGTATGATGGTAGCCTTGCTGTCCTTCCCGAAGCTGTACGACCTTGTAATCGTTCTGTCCGTCGACACGATAAGATAACGCGAGCGATGTCACCATACGGTCATCGTGCGCTTCCGCGGCGATTTCCAGATTGTCTCCCGGCTCCACGTTCGTGGTTGTCGTCCGATTGACAACGGACGGCTCCTTGGTCACGTCGATATGTACCGGCATCGCGGGAACTTCCGAGTGCGCGAGCGAACCCGGCGTAGCCTTATGTTCCAGCTGGGAGATCCGCTGCATCTTTAGGCTGCCGTCTTCGGGATATTTATAGAAGATGCCCTGATCGGGACCGTTATGAACGTCACCGTCGTTGTAAAACGCGGACACGATCGGGCGTCCGGTGTTCGTTACGACCACGAGCTCCCGCATGCGCGAATTGGACATGCCGCCTGAGAATATTTTGACGACATCGGTGCTTTCGTTCAGGTTGGTGCCGTAATTATGATTAAAATCAGCAATCGTGGATTTGCTGTTCTGACCGTTTATGATCCAGAACACCAGCGTGCTCCCGGATGGAATAGTCACCTCGTCGGGTACATGAGCCCACAGGGTGTCGCTCTCCAAGTAACGGTAGCGTATCTTATAATTGCTGAAATCGATGGCTTGATCGGTATTGTTGTAAACCTCGATAAATTCGTAACCGTCGGCGGTTCCTACGTTCGTGGAATCAGGCACAAGCTCGGTGATCAGCAGCTCGGGCACTGGGTTAAGCGCGGTGGATGTCTGGGCGGAAGCTTGTCCCGCGAGAGCAGTAAACGAGGCAGACATAACGATACAAAGAATCAAGAAACAGGAAATAAATCGTTTAAGGACGATCTTAGACATGGAAAACCTCCTAGAAATGATTTTTTGAGCAATCAATTCAGTTTCCCAATTCTCCAGGTCTCCATGGGATCTCCAAATTATAATTAAAGCGTTTTCAACATAAAATCCCTCGCGATTTCCAACTAGGCTTTTCCCCTTGAGGAGTCCTTTTCCTCTTCACCTCCCAAGATCAATAATTGCATATTCCGATCGTTTTTTAAACCACTTTATGTAAAATTTGATAAATGATATAAAGGTCCCGATATTCGCTGAACATCTAGTACAATAGGACAACTTAACGCCGCGTCTTTCTGTCCATGGCATATGGCTTACCCGTTTCTCAAGGTACATATTTCGGGATCCAACAACCTCTATTGTTCGATACTTCAGCACTACGAACGGCTTATTTTCAATTCATCTTTGAGCAACTGATTCCCGATCCGCCGTATCTTACATACTGTAACTATTGCTTTATCCGCACAAAAAAAGACCCCGCGAATGATATCGCAGCTTATCAGTGGGAAGCGATTTTATTATTCATTATGCAGCAATTTTCCAATTGCTAGGGTGCCTTACCTGAAAAGAATCGAAGAAACTTCGCTCTCCTTCTCCTTTTGCGAGTGTTCATGGCGAATCAACTGCCTTTCGGAATGACATGATGTTCTTCCGTCCGTCGATTGACAATACCACTTCCCACTTGTTCTATATTTACCCGGTCCACGGGAAGTGAAACATGCCGTCCCAAATTTCCTTCGAAATGGATGCCGCCTATGTCTACTCCGTCACCTTGAACCATTATCGCGGCTGTTCATTTTGCATCGTTCGGGACAGCTCTACCAGCTTGTTCATGGTTTTCCAATTCCGCATCGTCATCGGTACGCCGAACTTTGCCATTTGTGCCGCCAGCTTGGAATTCCGAACGCTTTCCTTAAACAGTAAATAGATTTCTTCTCCGATCGCTTCAAAAGTTTCTTTATCGTTCACGTAGAGCCTCAATTTCTCAACGTCATCGGGAGCTGGCGCTTCCGGCAGCATGGCAACATAAAGACTCTCAAACTCCGATGCTGCCTCCGCAGCACGTATCGTTTCTTCCGAAAAAGGACAATGCCGGACGATACCCTCGATTTCCTGCGAGGTTCTGAGTATCACGGTTATCGGGAAGCCGAACGCTTCTTGTATTCCTTGCTCCATTTGGACCTGCAGCGTTTCCTTGGAATCCGCAGATTCGAAGAGCACGTTTCCGCTCTGAATATATGTTTTCACGCGGGCTAAGCCCATGCCTTCAAGCATCTTTCTTAAATCGGCCATTTTGATTTTATTGTGTCCGCCGACATTGATTCCTCGAAGCAAAGCGATATAGATGGTCATTTGAGCATCCTTTCCATAATCATGCCTGCCGTCTTCTCCCCGTTCGCGATGCAGTCCGGGATCCCCACGCCATAGTATGAGCAGCCGGCAAGCATCACGTTAGGATAAAGGTCTTCCATTGCGAGCTCCAGCGACTCCACGACCTGCCTGTGCTTCAGATGATAGTTCGGCATATTCTCATGCCATTTGGTAACTTCGCAGGACACGGGCTCAGCCTCTAAACCTAAGCTCTGACGGATATCCTCCATCCCGACATGCTTCAATTCTTCGTCCGACAATCGAATCAATTGGTCATAATGCGGACTGGAGCTTTTGTAGAACAATCGCATCAATAACCGATTATTCTCGGAGGTATGCTCCCATTTCCGGCTTGTCCATGTGCATGCGTCACACTTCAGCTTCGTCCCCTTGGCCGTAATGAACCCCGTACCGTCGTATGGGAGCTCTTCATCTCGAATATCATAGGCCAGATACACGCTGATGAGGGACTTGGTATACAATTGGTCAAAATCCTCGTGAAGCCGCGGATCTTCCAGCAGCTCCTTCGCGCTTGATCCCAGTGTGCTTAAAACAACAAAATCCGCTTCCAGCTGGTCGCCGTTCGCCAGCATCAATCGATAGCCGTTAGGCGTTCTCTCCAGCTTCTCTGCGGCAACGCCTTTGCAAATCTTCGCGCCTGCTTCTGTCACGCTCCGTTCCAGTGCGTCAATCAACACCGAGACACCGTTTGTGAAGGAAAGGAATTTCTTATTGCCGGTGCCAAGGAATTTCTGTTTGTTCTCGGCCAAACCACCCATGATGCTGCCGTAGGTATTTTTGTACTCCAGCAAATAGGGGAATGTGGACGCGATGGTCAGGTCATGGAGCTCCCCGGAATAGACGCCCGATATGACCGGTGCGATCTGGTTCTGAACGATTTCCTTCCCTAGAAAGGACTCAAGGAATTCTCCCAGGGAATCATGCTTGGTGAACGTCTCATTCGGCGTATAATAGTCCTTGAGCGCCTCCACCTTCCCCTCCGCGGATACCAGCTCGCTTTCGGCCAAGGATTTCAAGCTAAGCGGTATGCCAAATACGCTCTCCTCGGGGATTTTTTTTAGGCCGTCGGTTGTATATATGAAAGAAGTCCCCGTGGCATTGTACACAACCTGGTCCGTTAACTGAAGCTCCTCCAGAAGCGGCGCCACATTCGTTTTCCGGGATACGATCGAATCCGCTCCGGTTTCCATAATAAATTCACCGCTCTGGACGGTTCGGATTTTGCCTCCCAGCGCCTCGCTTGCCTCAATCAGCACCAAGTCCATCTCCCGTTGATGATGTTTCAGCTCTTTTTGCAGATAATATAAGGTCGAAAGTCCGGTAATGCCGCCGCCGATGACTACGGTAGTTGTCACTGTACATACACCTCTATTATGTAGGTTTATATCAATAATATATAATGTTACGTTACCATTGTATCCAATTCCTAAGTATATCATAGTGACCGTTCATTCGTTGGGTGCCATTCCCTCAATATTGTGAACAGAACCGTTCACACAGCCACCGGTTTCCCGGACATCGCCCCTGAACAATCCATACATTGTGCGTGCTGCACTCATTATCCAGGTATTGGAATGGTTGTCGACAGCAAAAAACTCCGCGAGATCACTCGCAGAGTTTTTTTCGTGGGAAGCGGTTATATCCTTCTGACGCTATCATTCCATTGCTTTATTAGCTTAAGGTGTACGCCGGAATAATTCAGGCTGTGCCGTCCTTATTCCTTGTTTCCTTGTACATGGGTATCAAATCCTTTCGGTAATTCCGACTTAACGTCTTGTTATCCGTCTGGTGTTGATGTGTTTCCACTTCCCACTTAGGATAAATATACCCGGTGCATGGGCGATGAAACAGGTGAGGCATTTTTTGCTGCGCCTGGATACGTCTTATTTATCCTCGGTCAATACTTCGAGCAAGCCCGCCGGGAGCTCATACTTGCGGTTGTTGATCTGGATGCTTTTTAATTCCTCCAGCAGCGAATCGTCGCTTTCCGAATCCTTAATGGCCTGCACTTCGCGGTGCAATTGCTCCATCTGACGGTCCAGCGCGTTGGCGGTATCCGCCGCCTTTTTAAGCTCTTCGAGCAGGTGCTGGGGAACCGACTTATTATATTTGTAAAAGATTTTATGCTCCAGACTCGCCCAGAAATCCATGGCAATCGTTCGAATCTGGACTTCAACGCATACCTTCTCCACCCGGTCAGAGAAAAAGACGGGCACTTCCACTAACAGATGCAAGCTTTGGTATCCGTTCGGCTTCGGATTCTTGATGTAGTCCTTGACGTTCAGGACCGTTAAATCGCTTTGATTCTGCAGCATGTCGCTGATTTTGTAAATGTCGGTAATGAATGAACAGGTGATTCGTAAACCCGCAATGTCCTTAATGTTATCTTCTATGGAACTAAGCGATATGTTTCCGCCCTTGCGAAGCAGCTTCTTCATGATGCTCTCCGGCGATTTCAGGCGGGATTTCGTATGCTCGATCGGGCTATAGTCATGAAGAGCCTGAAACTCCTCTTTTAATATCTCCATCTTGGTTTCGATCTCATCTAAGGCGAATTTGTATTTCATCATGAATCGGGTAATTTCGTTCCGAATGATTTTGAGCTGTTCGATTTGCAAAGAATTCATGGGATACTTCCTTTCGATTGTGTGATTCAGAGCCGTGACGACTCGAGTAGTAAATAAAAACAAAACGCGTTGCTAACATTCTAGAAGTTCTGTCCCTCTTTAAATAGTAGTTGATATTGAGGTGCGACTGCAACTTTAGTGCAATAACGTCAAAAAGACGCCGCAACTACAAACGTCGCAGGCGTCTTTATCTTATGCTTATTCATTCCAATCATTGCGGCAAGGATTAAGCCGCTAAATCAACCTGGAATCAGGAGGACAATCCAGCAAACATCTGGCTCAATTTTGCAGCAGCTTCGATCTCCAAGGCCTTGATCTCCTCTACCAGCGATATCGCCGTTGCTGCTTGTTCTGCCGAATTAGGCTCGCCCCCCTTCGGAAACGGAAACATCCCATGCAAAACGGTGAACTTCTTGCAAATCTCCGTATACAGCGCAGCGGCATCTTCGAACGATGTCGTCAGATCCGGCCCGTCCTCCATGGCTTTCGGCCAGGCGGTCACCAGTTCCTTGAAGAACTCGGCGGCATAGTACCGTGCGTCCCGCAGCACTTCGATATTGTAAGCATGACCATTCGGCTCTATTTCACGACCATACAGCGATTCTATCCAAGCATCGTAGGCCGCAATTCCCTTCACAGCCGTCGGCACCGCATTTTCCTTTCCTTCATATAACGCGGTGGCGGTTTCCAGTGCCAGTCGCAGCTGCTGCCGAAGCGTCAAATCCACGGAACCCTCAATCGCCAGGACGAATATTTCTTCCAAGACGCTCTTGCCTAGATTTTCGTATGGCAGCGTATCAACTCTTCCGCACTCCTCCGCATATAAGGTTCTCGTCTCGTCATCGTACCCGTACAGCGTTCCGAACTCCGGAAAGAAAATATCCCAGGCCAGGACGGGATATCCGCGATCCAATGAGGCATGGATCAAATCAAGGGCTCTTGGCAGCTCTTGATGAATGCTGCGTTTATTCATCGCTCCCTTTTCCATAAGGGCAGGATCCAGCAGATTGGCGTTTGTCCCGATGCCGTCCGACATGCCGTCGACGAATTTGGAATGGAAGCCGATATTATGAAGGCCGCGGGATAAAGATTCGCCGAAAAAATAGGCGGTCGGGCCCGCGATATGGACATCATTCGGTATGATATTGATCCGGAATGCATGCCCAGTCAGCCCCATGACCATTGGCAGCGATAGCTTGCGGTCTGTAAACTGAAGCATTTTGTACGTGGCGTCCGCTGCGGATGTCCAGGTTTTGGTTTCCTTCATCGGTCCTTCGTAAGGCAATATGTTCTTCTTCATAATTCCCAAGTCCCTTCTCGTCTTAATATAAGAGTCAACGGTAACGCGGATTTTTTCTTGGATCACTTTTTTCCGTGATCTCGAAATAATCTGATACACATTGGCCGAAGAGAGCTGAAACAAGTCGGCAATTTCCTGCGGGGACAGCTGATCGAAAAAATGGGATTCGAAAATAAGCCTTTCGCGCGGCTTCAGGCATTGAATGATGCCGGTTAAAGCACGCAGCGTTTCCTGCTGCACGATGCGCTCCTCCGGTACGTTATAACCCGAGGCCGCTTCGCTTGCGGAATGGTTGAGCCTGCCCAGAATGCTGTCCAGATCGTTCCATTGCTCCAGACTTCCTGAACCGTTGACTCTTCCCATGCCTTCTAGCTCGGTGAAAGTCTGCTCTTTGCACGCCGAGCTCCCTTTAAGGCGGGTATAGGCCTGATTCCGGACGATGCGGTGCATCCATGGAAGGAACCGCCGGGCATCCACCAATTTGCCAAGATGCATGAATGCTCGGATCAGGGCATCCTGCACCACGTCTTCTGCTAAGTAAGACTCCCGCGTTATCGCTCTGGCATAGCCATACACCTTGGAGCGATGGCGCCGAACAAGCTCCCCGAATGCTTCCCGTTCCCCTGCCTGCGAGTATTTCACCAGCTCGTCATCTTCCATCTCATCCCATTGAATCGCTAAGTCTGCAGTCGTTTCCAATTGCTCGAACCCTCTTTCGTATCGTTGACTACTTATATGACTTGAGAAGATCGTCATTTCTGACAATATCACCCGAGAAATATTATAGCTTTTTTTGCATTTGAAGCGACAAAAAAACGTCCCAAGCTGACCTGCACCCTCGGTCGCTTGGAACGTTTTCCGGCTTTTCACGCTTATATGGCATCCGCGGCGGCCTGTTGAGCCTCCCGACGAAAATGTCCCGGTTCAGGACGCGTTAGGCCCAGATGCTCCCTCAGTGTATTGCCGCTGTATTCGGAACGGAACAGGCCCCTTTCTTGCAGCACCGGGATAACCGCATCCACGAACTCGTCCAGATCTCCCGGCAGCACCGGAGGCATGATATTAAATCCGTCGCAGGCATAACCTTCGAACCAATCCTGCATCATGTCGGCCAGCTGCTCGGGAGTCCCGACAAATGGCATATGACCTCTCGAGGTCAGTATCTTCCTCCCTAACTCTAAGATCGACAGATTATCCTGATAAGCCATGTCCATATATAATTGGACCCGGCTTTTCATGCCGTTGGAGGCGGCCACGGGGTCCGGGATGTTTCTTGGCAGCGGCTGGTCCAGCGGATAACCGCTCAGGTCGTAATTCAGGAACCCGGACAGAACGGCGATCGCCGAAGCTGGCGGAATCAATTCCAGCAGCTCGTGCGCTTTGCGCCGTGCCTCCTCCTCGGTTGAGCCGATAACAGGCGACAGGCCCGGCATGATTTTCAGGCTTCCGCTTGCTCTTCCATAATGGGACAGCTTCGAGTGCACGCTGGCGTAAAAAGCCTGCGCTGCCTTCTTGGACTGCTGTGCCGTAAAGATGACCTCGCCATATTGGGCGGCAAAGTCCTGTCCCGGACCGGAAGAACCAGCCTGTATCAGGACGGGGTAGCCTTGCGGCGGCCTCGGAACGTTCAGCGGGCCTTTCGTGGAATACCATTGCCCGTTAAAGTCCACGGGACGCACCTTCGCTCCATCGGCAAAATTCCCGGACTCCCGATCCAGCACAAGGGCATCGTCTGCCCAGCTGTCCCATAACCGGGTAACCGCTTCAACAAACTCGCGTGCCATTTCGTAACGCAAGCCATGCTCCGGGTGCTTCGGCTTGCCGTAATTGTGGGCTTCGATGTCCAGCTGGGACGTCACGATATTCCAGCCCGCTCTTCCCCCGCTGATCCAATCGAGAGAAGCAAATTTCCGAGCCACGTTATACGGCTCATTGTACGTAGTGGAGACCGTGGCGGTCAGCCCCAATTTGTCCGTCACGGCGGAGAGTGCGGATAACAGCGTTAACGGGTCCAGCATGCCGGAAGCGGAATTTTCGACCTGGGTCACGTACAGCAAATCGGCAAAAAACATCATGTCGAACTTTCCCCGCTCTGCCGTGGCTGCCAGCTGCTTATACAGCTCAATGCCAAACATGCCCTCCACGTCCGAGGTTGGATGACGCCACCCGGCGTGATGATGTCCAGCATAATAGATAAACGCTCCCAAGTGCATCTGATGAGCTCTGCGGTTGGTTGTCCCCATCTTCGTACCACTCCTGTTCATATAAAATAGTCAGCCAACCATCCTTGATCAGCCCTTATATGTCTCTCTCCAGCCCAGCAGCCTGGATTCCAGCCGGCGTACAACGGAATCGGACAGCTTGCCCACGATCGCAAAAATAATAATGCCTACAAACACAATGTCCGTTTGGGAATAGGCTCGGGCGTCTTGAATCATGTATCCGATGCCCGCGCTGGTCCCCATCATCTCCGCTACGACCAGCACAAGCCAGGAAACGCCGAGCGACAGGCGGATGCCAAGCAGGATGTTCGGCAGTGCAGCCGGTACGATCAACCGGATCAGCAGCTGCAGCTTGGAATATTGAAAGATCCTCGATACTTCATAAAGCTTTGCATCCACGCTGCGAATGCCAAGGAAGGCATTCACATAGATCGGGAAAAAGGCTCCGAGGGAAATCATGAGAATCTTCGAGAATTCCCCGATGCCGAACCATAGAATAAACAGCGGAATCAGCGATAAAAGCGGCACGGTACGCAGCATTTGAAATGAAGGGTCCAGCGTACGCTCTGCCATTTTGCCAAGCCCCGTGGACAATCCCAGAGCCAGCCCCGTCAAGCCGCCCAGCAAAAAGCCCGATAGCGCTCGAAGGAGACTGATCCGAAAATGCTCCCACAGCTCGCCGCTGGCCCCCAAACTCGCGAATTGCTTGGCTATCGTAAGCGGCGTA
>NZ_AEXS01000052.1:0-63939 GCF_000204455.1 Paenibacillus sp. HGF5
TTGCTCGGCTGTTGCTGCCCCTCTTTGGATCGGCCACGACCCGTAACTTGGCCGACATCATGGCTTGTCCGAGGGTTCCTGTTGTTTCTTGGCTTGAAAATATTGCTCGATGCCATCCAAAATGCGTTCTAACCCGAAATCAATGTCATTGCCTATCGGATTCACTTCCTCGCTGTCTTCCGTATAGACCCCCGACATCACTACCGGATACAGGAACGGAAACCGATCCGGCTTCATAAGCTGTTTCAGCGCTGCCGTATAATCAAGTCCACTAAACTGTTCCGGGGTGGAGCCTGCCTGTATGGCGCGGTCCATATCCCGCTGCATCATGCCGCTTGATCTAGCGTAATTGCTTAACAAGAGTATCAAAGACATCCGCTCATAATCATTCAGCGGGAGATCCTTCATGAACCGCAGACCCCAATCGATAAATCGCAGATTGTTCGGCGTAATGGGAATACCCGTAATTGGAATGTCTCCGAACCACGGGTGATTCCGGAATACCTGCATCGTCAATTTGACGTAGACCCGCATATTCTCGCGCCAGTCAGCAGAATCTTCCGGCGGAATGGGAATATCGCACGCGGCGTTCTGCATCAGCACCAAAAGGTCGTCCTTGCTGGATATGTACCTGTACAGCGACATGGCGGTAAAACCCAAAGTGGACGCAATTCGATTCATGGAGACAGCTGAAAGCCCTTCTTTATCGGCGATGTCGATGGCCGTCTCCACAATCTGCGAAAGGCTCATCTCCCGTTTCGGTCCCCGCTGCGGCGGCTTTACCAATCCCCAGCTAAGAGCCGCCCCTCTGGGCAGTTTAGATCCAATATCCGGATCTATCTTCTCATCGTTAGACATGATCATGTTTCCTTTCTGCATCCTTGCATCTGATATTAAATAATTGTTTATATTATAAACAGTATAACATATCTCATCATCCATAGGTATAGAGGGCGAATCAGAGTCTTTGCAGAGAGCTGCCGGCTTCGCCCCCCCTCGGAAGGAAAGCTGATCTGAATGCTCATCTTCTCCTGCGAGCCATAACTGGTGATCCAGTCGTGATCCATGATCATATCCAGTCCCAACACCTCTTGATAAAATGTATAACAAATCCTTCCAACAAAAAAAAGCTGTTGAGATTGAACTCAACAGCTGATTCGTTAGCTCCCTGATGCAGTTGGCCTAATGATGATTTCATTCACATCGACTTCCGGCGGCTGCTCGATGGCATACACAATCGCTTGCGCAATCGATATCGCCGGGATCGATATTCTTCGATACTCCTTCATGACTTGTCTGGCCGTACCATCGGAAATGCCGTCGGCCAGCTCCGACTCCGTTACGCCCGGCGATATTTGCGTAACCCGGATACCGCTGCTGCCGACCTCCTGGCGCAGGCCCTCCGAGATTGCGCGAACCGCATGCTTGGTGGCACAATAAACGGCAGCGGTAGGCGATACCTCATACGCACCGATCGAAGCGATATTGATAAATTGACCAAAGCCCTGCTTCTGCATCACCGGCAGCCCTGCCGCTATGCCGTGCAGGACGCCGCGGACGTTCACGTCGATCATCCGGTTCCATTCGTCCACCTTCAAGGCTTCCAAGGGAGATAGAGGCATGATGCCTGCATTGTTGAGGATGACATCCACCCGTCCGAATCGGCTCACCGCCAAGTCGATGAAGGATTCCATCTGATCGAGATGAACGACATTCAGCGATTGGTAAACGGCTGAGCCGCCTTCCCTATTCAATGCAGCAGCCAGCGTCTCCAGCCTGTCCGTTCTTCTCGCCCCGAGCACCACATGTGCGCCATGCTGAGCGAGCAGCCGGGCCGCCGCTTCGCCGATCCCGCTGCTCGCGCCTGTAATGGCCACGACTTTTCCTTTTACGCTAGACATGCAACAACGCTCCTCCTGATCCTAATCCTGTATTTCGAAACCAATTCCGCATGCTTGCCATGACATAACGTTAGATTTCCCGATACAATACCATTCCGGCATGATAGAGAACGCCGTCCCGAAAATCGCCGTCGGCCGTGAACCCGGTATCATCCACATATTCGATGTGATCGCCTTCCATGAAATAGCGGCCTTGATAGGCGCTTTGCCGCAGTCCTCTTGCTTCATCGTAACGCCCGTTCGGGAGCAGCTCGTGGCGGATATATCCGTCCTTCGTAACCCACATGCCTGCATAGGGATGCTTCGACCCATTCGCATCAAGAGCTGTATTCATTCCATCCCCTCCTCTTCGTTCTTATCTAATCCTCTTGAGTTTCATTTATAGCTGCCCGCCTTTAACCATTGAGGATAGTTCTATTATGCGTTCATACCGCATTCATCCGGTAGCCGAATCCACCATGATTCTTGCCTATTCCTGCACGATTGATTAAGATTGAACCATATTCTATCGGAGGAGGAAAACGACCCTGAATGTACAACCATGAAGGAAGCCATCTGCAGAACGAACTTGCAGGATACATAGAAAAATACACGGGCATGGACGGTACATATGGTACGCCGATACCCGCTCTACATTTTATACGGGCATCCAGCGAGACGGAATTGGTCCACACGATTCATGAACCCGCGCTATGCATCGTGGTCCAAGGGCGTAAATTAATCATGCTGGCACAAGAATGCTATGTTTACGACCCGTCCAGCTATCTTGTCGTCTCGCTGCAGCTGCCCATATCCGGCCAAGTAATCCAGGCGGCGCCGGAGCGGCCTTATCTGTGTCTCCGGCTGGACTTTGACAAGCATCAGATTTTCGAGCTAATCAAATCCGGCCAAGAGACCCCTACCAAGAAATCCGGCTCCCCAAAAGCCCTGTTTGTCAGCCCGATGAATCAAGCGCTGCTGGATGCCGTCGTCCGCCTCGTGCGCCTTCTGGATACGCCGGAGGATATTCCCGTCCTGGCCCCCCTGTTCACAAAGGAAATTCTTTATCGAATCCTTCAAGCCGAGCAAGGGCAATCCCTGAAGCAGTTTGCCGTCAGCGGCAGTCATGCGCAGCGTATCTCGGCGGCTGCCCAGTTGATCGAGCGTGATTATAATCAGCCCTTGCACATCGCCAAACTGTCCGCGGCCGTCAATATGAGCCCTTCTTCGCTTCATCATCACTTCAAGGAAATCACCGCGATGAGCCCGCTTCAGTATCAAAAGCAAATCCGACTGCAAGAGGCCAGGCGTCTCCTTCTCTCGGAAACCTCCGCGGCGGCCGATGCCGGATTTCAGGTCGGCTATGAGAGCCCCACCCAGTTCAACAGGGAATATGCCCGCATGTTCGGATTGCCTCCGATCCGGGATATCAAACGTCTTCGCGACTCATTGGATTTCGGCACACACGGAACCTGAACCCGATCGGGAAACGAACAGCGAAACGGAAGGAATTCGCCAGTTAAACACAAAAAAACGGCATTTCTGCCGTTTTTTATGTCGGGCATCAAACGCCCTGCCTTTTTTTTCGCATGCCTATCCTTTCGTTCCGCCCTGCAGCCCGAAGCCCTTGGACATAAACTGCTGGGATAGAATATACATGATGATCGCCGGGATGGCGTACAGCACCGAGAAGGCCGCCAGGCTGCCGTAGTCGACCATGCCGTACTGACCGAAGAACTGGTACAGCTTCAGGGAAGCCGGGAACTTCTCGGGCGATTGCAGCAAGATATACGGAACGAAAAAATTACCCCAGCTGCCCGAGAACGTAAAGATGGCCACCGTGCATATCCCCGGGACCATCAGCGGCGCAACCACCTTGCGGATCCCCGTAAACACCGAGGCCCCGTCCACCCAGGCGGCTTCCTCCAGATCGCTCGGCACGGAATCCATGAAATTCTTCATCATCCATATCCCGTACGGCATGGACGACGCTACATAGAACAAGATGACGCCAAAAATGTTGTCATACAGCTTTAATCCCAGGAACAGCTGGTAGACAGGGACCATAACGGCCGTAATCGGCAGCGAGGTCATGAACAGAATGGTCAGCATGAAGGGCTTCTTATATTTCATCTGATAACGGGATAACGGGTAAGCCGCTAGCAGCGCCAGCAGGACGACCAATACGGCTTGGCCAAGCGACATCACCAGGCCGATCAGATAAGCGCGCTGGTTCTCGCTGCTGGTAATCACCTCTACGTAATTGGCGCCGGTAATCTTGCTGGGCACTTTGAGGGATTGCATTGCATTCGGATCGACGGAAGCCACAAGCACCCAGAGCAGCGGCAGCACAAAGCAAATGCCGATCCCCGCAAGGATCGCATACGGCAGAATTCGATAGACTAATTTACGTTGTTTGGCATTCATATGATTTCACCCCTGGTTACTCTTTCATCGACCTGATATACAGGAGGCTTAACACAATCCCGATCAGCAGCAGCAGCAGCGAAATAGCGGTTCCATAGCCTAATTGATAGTTCACAAACGCCTGATTGTACATAAAGATCGGCAGGGTCGTCGTGGAGTTGCCCGGACCGCCTCCGGTCATCGCATAGATGAGCCCGAACACCCCGAGCGTCTGCAAAGTAACCAGCATCATATTCGTGGTAATGGTGCTTTTGATGTAAGGGATGATGATGCGCGTGAAAATTTTCCACTTCGAGGCTCCATCCACTACCGCCGCTTCCTCGATTTCGTTTGGCACGTCATCCAGCGCGGCTTGAAATACCAGCATCGAGAAGGCCGTGCCGTGCCAAATATTCGCAAGAATGATCGTCAGCATCGGTACGGTAAACAACCAGGTCACTTCCGAAAATCCGAAAAATGTGATAATCGCATTCAGCGTGCCTTCATCCCCGAAGAAGCTGTACAGACAAAGGGCGCACACGATCTCGGGCGTTACCCAGCCCGCAAGCACAATCGTTCCAATCACTCGCCGAAACGTCTTGTTCCTCTGCTTCATCAGCAGCGCAATCAGAAATCCCAGCACCTGCTGCCCGATCACCGCCGAACCGATAAGAAAAACCAGCGTGTTCCAGATACTGATCCGAACCGTGGGATCCTGGAACATCCGGGTATAGTTGTCGAGGCCGATAAATTTGAGCTCCCTCGCCGCTTCCCCGGTCAAGGCCAAATTGGTGAAGGAATAGAAGAATGTTAACAGGATGGGATATATAAAAAACACGAGCATAATCGCGATTGAAGGCAGCAAAAAAAAGAGCCAGGTATACGTTTTTCTTCGTTTCGGGTAAACGTCCACGGACAGACTGCTCATGTGTGGTTCTCCTTCCATACGGATGATCTGAAAAACCGCTTGCCCAAGTCTCCGCGATGACGGGAGCGCTTGAGCAAGCCGGTTTTGCTTATAGCAGGTTATTTCTCCACGATATGATCCGCACCAACAATGCGGGTAACATCCTGCGCATATTTATTCATGGCATCCGCAGGCGACGTTCCCGTTGCTACGGATTCCACCATCGTCTGGATCTGCGTCGACACTTCCGGATACTTCTCCTGTGCCGGTCTGAACTCTGCGTTCTGCAGGTATTCGGTCGCGATTTCGTTAAACGGCATTTTCGTATATTCCGGATCCTTGGCAACATCGGCACGCACCGTAATATTGCCGGAGGACATGACGAGCTTCTGGGTATTTTCCTTGCCGAGCGCAAACTTGATAAATTCCCATGCCTCGTCTTTGTTCTTGGAATTGCTTGGAATCGACAGCGCCCAGCCTCCGGCCAGCGTGATCGAGCCGGGCTCCTGCCCTTGGCTGGTCGGCATCGGCGCAAAGCCGAGCACGTCTTTGTATTCAGGCCATGGCGCCGCGCCTGTTTCCATATAGTTGCCCGTGATCCAGGAACCGTCCAGCGAAATCGCCAGTTTGCCCTGCGGCAGGTATTCGCGGGAAGCCGTGTTGCCTGCCTGGCCGTTCAATACTTTGGAGAGCGGCGGTCCCAGCTTCTCTTTGTTGACCGTTTCCACAAAAGTCAGCGCGTCCAGAATGCCCTGGCTTTTCGTAATCCATTTGCTGCTGGCATCGTCATACAGCCTTTCACCCGTTCCGTAGAGCAGCATCTCGTAGGTTTGCATGGAGGTTGCTTCGCCTGTAGCCTTGCCCATGTTCATCCAGATCGGTACAACGTCAGGCGCCTTCTCCTTGATCGTTCGCGCAGCGTTTAAGACCTCCTCCCAATTCTTAGGCTGCCAATCCTCCGGAAGACCCGCTTGTTTGAAAATATCCTTGTTATACCAAAGGCCCCTGGAATCCGTGTTGTACGGCACGCCATATACCTTGCCATCGCTGGCAGTGACCCCCTTCTTCATCGCTTCGATGAAGGAGCCGTTGCCCCAGTCTTCCCATCCCGCCAATTTATCATCGAGCGGCTCCAAATAGCCGGCGCTGGCATCCGAGTTCAAGATGAAGGTATCTTCCGTCACGATATCGGGCGCCGTATCTTTGGATTTCAGCGCCAGGGCCACCTTGGCAAAATAATCGCCTTCCGATGCCTGAATCGGTGTCGGCTTAATCTCTACGCTTTTGTCAGGGTAACTGGCCGACACTTCCTTAAGCCATTTATAGAACGCTCCGTTCTCGCCGATCCCGTCATCCCGAAACGTAACGGTAATGATTTTCTTGGCCGTCTCTCCGTCCTTTCCCGGCTCCGGATCGCCGGTATCGGCCGGCGTTCCCTTGCCACCGGTACAACCGAATAACAAAGAAACGCTTAATAAAGCCGTCGTTACTAGCCAAATCCCCCTCTTGCCTGACTTCATACGGATCCCTCCTTTTGGCTGAACACATTGAATATATGATCCAAATTTTGGATACGCTTACGAGAGCGTATATTCAACTCTATTTAGTAAATAGCGTATATATGCTAATTACCATATATAGTAAAAACAAGTATACAGATCCCTCTATATCTTCATACCTTCAATTTTAGGTCTTTACTTTTGACGAAAACGCTAATATATTTGTATGTACAAACAATTATAAAGTGGATATATATGGAATCAAATGTCAGAAACACAGCTAAAACTGGAGGTAACCTACCCATGAGTGATCGCTTGATTTTTTTGCTGGCTCTATTTTCAGTGACAGGCTCGGGTCTTATAGCCGGCCTGTTCTTCGCCTTCTCATCCTTCATGGTGACCGCTTTATCGCGGATTCCGAACGAACAGGGGATTAACGCCATGCAGTCCATCAATGCAACCATACTCAACCCCACGTTCGGTGCACTGTTTACAGGTACCGCCCTAACCAGTATCGTTCTTGCGGTCCTATCCGTCCTCCGCTGGGGAGAACCGGGATCCGTCTACTTGCTGGCCGCCGGTCTGCTGTATCTGACGGGATTCATCGTAACGATGGCCTTCAATGTCCCGCTCAATGACGCGCTGGCTGCCGTTGATCCTGCGAGCAGCGCAGGAAGCGAGGTCTGGAGTGCCTACCTAAGTAAATGGACGGCCTGGAACCATGTACGGACGGTCACCTCCATAGGGGCCATGATCCTGTTTGTTTTTGCCTTACGGCATATCCCTTAAGACTGGATTAACCTGAAAACTAGATTCAAAAGCCGCCGTTCAAACTTTCTAACACATAACCCATACCAACTCTACCGATTCTTCATTAGATATACTATCAATCTAGTAAAGGCGGTGGAGATTATGGGGATTTCCACGATAGGTCAGTGGAATCACACATGCCAACTTGACTCTTCAGCCAAGCCGCGTCGTAACATCGGATGGATATCAAGCAATTGGAGCGGATACGCTATCACTGGAAAAAAAGGGGCTTTCAAACGGGTCTCCGCCAAATGGAATGTGCCGTTTGTTCGGCCAAGCCGCGGGGCGTCCTACTCCTCGGCCTGGATCGGCATTGACGGATTCAGCAACAGCAATTTGATACAGACCGGAACGGGTCATGATTGGATAGACGGCAAGGCTTATTATTATGCTTGGTGGGAGATTCTCCCCGCCTCGGTTACGATCATTCCGCTGCCCATTCAGCCGGGTGACCGCATGCATGCCAGCATCATCAAGTGCAGCGGGTCGAACTGGCTGATCTGCCTTCGCAACGTATCCCGGAACTGGACCTTTCGAACATTGCAGCGGTACGGCGGTCCGCAGACCTCGGCGGAATGGATCGTCGAAGCGCCGCAAATCAATGGGGCGCTTGCCACGATGGCACGTTTGTCCCCCGTTGTCTTCTCCTGCTGCCGTGTCAATGGGAAACGCCCCAAACTCACGGTGGATGATGGGGGCATTATGCTTCAGAATTCAACCGTTACCTCCATTCCCTCCAATCCGAACCGGGCGGGAGACGGTTTCGTTGTCAAAGGCGTTCATCAATAAGGGGCTTGGCGCATTATTGCCCATCAACCAACAACAGCCGCTGCACGCCGGAATTGTCCGGCGTGCAGCGGCTGCCCCTTTATCATATTCCGTAAACCGGGTTTCCCTTGAACAGCACGGCATGGCGGCGGGACCGCCTGGCAACGGCTTCCGCCGAGCAGCTGGCTTCCACAATCACCGCATCCGCCGTATCCCCGACGTTTGGCCACGCATAACGGCCGTCCTGGTCTAGCGGCGTCACGCCTCCCGTAATAAACCCTAGGGCCTGTCCGAGCGAACGCTCATCGCTCATATGGAAGCGTTCGGCCAGCGTGCCCGCCTTGTCCAGATTATCCCCTTTGCCGAACGGGGACCAATGGTCCATAATGCTGTCTTGCCCAAGCGAGATGTTCACGCCGCGGCGGTGCAGCTGCGGGATCGGGATGGTTCGGCCAAGCGGTACGGAGGAGGTGATGGAAATACCCAAGTCCGCTAACCGAATCGCCACTTCATCCACCTCGCTTGGTGAGACGTCCGCGAAAGCGAGGGCATGGCTGAGCGTGACTCTTCCGTTCCAACCCGCCTCTTCCGTGAGATCAGCTACCCGTTTAAAGGCATTCAATCCGATCTGGGACGACTCATGCAGGTGCAGGTCAATGCCGGCGTTGGCTTCCACCGCCAGCTCCATCACGGTGTTCAGCGATTTCTCCATATCCTCGTCCACCGTCGTGGGATCCAGTCCGCCTACCAGCGCGGCTCCGTTCCGGAGCGCTTCCCTGACCAGGGATACGGACTGGCTGCGAAGCAAGCCGTGCTGAGGAAAGGCAACGATCTCCACAAATGCTTTTTCCTTATATCCTTCAGCCGCCTGCAAGGTGGCTTCCAAATTTTTCAGACCGACGACGGGATCCACATTGCAGTGGGAGCGGACATGGGTAGAACCGTAACGCAGCAGCAGATCCAGCAGTCCCTCCGCTCGCTCCTTGGCGGTGGGAAGAAGCTCGGGAAGCAGCCTCTCTTCCTCCTCGATCCGGCTGAAAATTCCGTGAGCCGGACGAAGCGGTGCCTTCCATGGGCCTCCATAATAGGTTTTGTCCAGGTGGATATGCATATCTCTAAAGCAGGGTAGCATCAGATTCCCCTTCATATCCCATGTTGGCAGCAGCGTATCCGGCAAAGCCTCCGCGGGACGAATCTCAGAAAAAGCCCCATTCTCTATCTTCACATGGAAAAATCCCGTTTCGGTTCCGGTCACGACGTCCTCCTCGTAGCGGTAACCCGTTTCCAGCCGGACATGCAGCAGCCAGTATGCCTTGCTTTGTTCGTTCATATAACCTTCATCCCCTTCTCGCTTATATCCGCCTTCTTTTCGATGCCCCTTAGTTCGCAGCCTCCATTAAGATGCGTTCGATTTCTTGATATCCCCGCTCCCGGGCGTGCTGCAGGGGAGTTACGCCGTTCCCGTCCGGAAGCTCAGGGTCTGCCCCATGATCCAGCAGCAGCTTCACGATACGCTGATAGTTCTCGCTGCCGTCACCGAGAATGACAGCCTCCAGCAGCGCGGTCCAGTTCAAATTATTAATATGGTTCACATCGACGCTGGTCCGGGTCAGGAGCTCCTGCACAATCTCCACATGACCGCGGTCGGAGGCCGGAATGAGAGCCGTACCGCCAAAACGGTTCGTGAGCGTCACATCCGCATCGGCATCAATGGCCAGCCTCAGGATGTCCAGCATGCCTTCAGCGCCGGCATACAAAAACACATTATTCAGTTGATGATCCCGAATATTGATATCGGCGCCAGCCTGAATCAAGGCGTCTACCGTATCGACATGATTGCGGTAGGTTGCCGCCATCACGGCCGTTCTTCCCTGGTCATCCGTCGCATCGATGTTAGCGCCGAATTGAAGAAGCTGTCGCACTTGCTCCTTATTCCCTTGCTCGGCGGATTCAATGAGTTGACGATCCATATCCTTCTTCACCTCGTGTTTCTCCGAATTTGGTTGACAGGCCGACAGGAAAAGGATCAATAGCATAGCTGTTATACGCAGCACCCGATACTCCCCCTCTTTCTATCGTATATATGGGTATGCTACCATGAGACAGAACCATATGAAAAATACTTAAAAAATTGAATTTATGAAGGTTTTTCATATACAAGGAGGTTTGCATAAGCATATGGATATCAGGCAGCTCCGCTATTTTATTGCCATCGTGGAGGAAGGCACCATCTCGCTGGCCGCCAACCGGCTTCATATATCCCAGCCGCCGCTCAGTCAACAGCTGAAAGCCATGGAGGAAGAACTCGGGTCGGTCTTGGTATATCGAAGAGGAAAGCGGCTGGAAATCACCGAATCGGGGAAAGCGCTGTACAAATACGCGCTCCAAATGACCCAGCTCATGGAAGAGGCTAAAGCCGAAGTGAAAGAGGTCGGGAACGGAGATAAAGGAACGCTGAGCCTTGGTATCAATACCCTGTCTTCGGTAGAGCTGCCGTCATGGCTCCATGAGTTCAGGGTAAAATATCCCCAAGTCTCGTATAAAATCCAGCAAAACGAGTCGTATCAGCTCTGTGAGCTCGTGCGAAACCGGTCGCTCGAAGTAGCGATCGTACGCCTGCCCCTTGAATTGGACGATTTCTCGATCCTTCATCTGCAGACGGAGCCCTTTTACATGCTCACCTCGGAGCCATCTATCGAACAGGAGACGACCCTCCCCTATATCACGCAGCATCCGCTTATTCTGCCAAGCACGGAAGGGCTGGGCGTGTATTATACGATCCAGATGGCTTTCTCGGAGCAGAAGCTGCAGCCGAACATCGTAGCCGAATGCTCCGACATTTCGCTGCTGCTGCGCTTGGTCTCTTCGGGGTTCGGCGTGGCGATCGTTCCCGAGACCCTGATCAAACAGCAGCTGCCCGCAGCGGTGCATGCCTTCAAAATCAAGGACACCCCGGCTGCGGCCTCCACGGCCTTAATCTGGCTGAAGGATCACCATGTCTCCAGAACGGCGCTGAACTTCATTGACCTGTTGGCTAGCACCTTATAGATTTGCGAACCTCATCGGATGTCCAAGCAGCAAAAAGAGGACAGAGCTAATGAAGCTCCGTCCTCGAATAAGTCGCCGTTTATTTCGTGCGATACAACGAGCCTGCGACCCCCTCCCGCTCCTGCTTCTGTCCTTGGGAGTGAAGATACAGCTCTTCGTAATACCCATGGGAATCCAGCAGTTCCTCATGGGTTCCTTGCTCCACGATTCGGCCTCTGCTCATGACCAGGATTCGGTCCGCCCCCATGATGGTGGATAAGCGGTGGGCAATGACAAGGGTCGTCCGCCCCTCGGCAACGAGCTGCAGCGCATTCTGGATGAGCTGCTCCGTGTGCGAATCCAGGTTGGCGGTCGCTTCGTCCAGAATGAGAATTTTGGGCTGGAACACGATGATTCGCGCGAAGGAGATCAGCTGCCGCTCGCCGGCGGACAAGCCGCTGCCCCGCTCCGACAGCCGGGTGTCATATCCTTCCTTCATCCTCCTGATGATTGAATCCGCACCGATAAAGCGGCAAGCCTCGATCACCCGCTCCCTGGATATGTCCTCATCGAACAGCCGCACATTGTCCAGCACCGTTCCGGAGTAGAGATAGGGCTCCTGCTGCACAAGGCCCACGATCCGATGCAGATCGGACTGTGCCAGCTCTCGGATGTCGATCCCGTCAATCCGAATGCTCCCTTCGTTCACGTCGTAGAAACGGCACAGCAGGCTAATGAGCGAGCTTTTTCCCGCGCCGGTGGTTCCGACGATCCCGATCATTTCCCCGGGTTGGATATGAAGATCCAAATCCTGAATGACCGGAGCCCCGCCTTCGTAACCGAACGTGACCCGGTCAAAGTCGACGCGGCCCTGAACCTTCGCCTTCTCCATGGCCGCCGGCATGCGTAGATCCGTAACCTCAGGCTGAATCGCGAGCAGGCTCCATATCCGGTTAATCGCCACCGTCGCCGATTGCAGCGTATTCCACTGCTGGGTGATCGTATTGATCGGCTGGAAGAATAAACGGATATACGTAATAAAAGCATACAGCACGCCGAACTCCAGCGTCGTCCCCAGAACGGCTTGCCCGCCGAGCCACGTCACGAACGCAATCGCCAGGTTGTTCAATATTTCGTAGGAGCGGTTAAACAGCACATTGGTCCGGATCTCCCGGATGTTGGCTTTGAAATAAGAGTCATTCCGCTCCTCGAACTGCTTCTCCTGCTCCTTCTGCTGATGGAACACTTGGATCAGGTTCATGCCTGAGAGATTCTCCGCCACGAAAGCCACCAGTCGGGATAACCGCGTTCTCGCCATCTGGTAGGTGTGGCGCATATACCGCCGGAACGCAATCGCGATCCCTGCAATGATCGGCAGCAGGATGAGGCAGTATAAGGTCAGCGTGACGTCCAGCTGGAACATCATCACCAGGATGAAGATCAGCGTGAAGCCGTCACGAAACAGGCTGAGCAGCACCTGGTTAAAAAACTGGTTGATCGCTTCGGTATCGCTGGATACATGCGTAATCAAGCTGCCGCTCGGCACCTTGTCGAAATACGACATCGACAGCCTCGAGATATGGGCAAACAGCCGTTTGCGAATGCTCGCCACAATGCTCTGCCCCGCTTTTTGCAGCAAATTATTTTGCAGATAGGTAAACATCATGCTGAGCAGCGATAACGAAAAATAGATCCCGCAGATGATCATCAGGCTCCGGTAATCGTTCTTGCCGACCATCAGATTATCGTCGATCGCGATTTTCATCAGGTACGGCTGCAGCAGCTCTGCCGAGATGGCAATCAAGGTGCAGCCGATAAACCCGGCAAAGGTCAGCCGGTGTTCCTTCATATAACCCGACAAAGCCCGGAACGTGGAAATATACTTTGGCTTGGACTGAGGGGCGTTCAAATCCGCCTTCTGATCCAGCTGCCAATTGTTAATGGCCTGTGCCATGATGCTTCATCCCCTCTTCCTGAATGTCATGCAGCGTCCGGTACAGCCCGTCCGTAGACAGCAGTTCTTCATGCGTACCCCGCTGGACAATCTCTCCCTGATCCAGGACGATGATCTCATCGGCAAACTTCAATGCACTAATCCGGTGGGCAATGATGATCGTGGTCTTCCCCTCCCGGATGTCGCGAATCGTCTCCATGATTTCCGTCTCCGTCACCGCATCGACGGCGCTTACGCTGTCATCCAGAATGAGGACGGGCGCATCCTTGATGATTCCCCGCGCCAGGCTTGTCCGCTGCCGCTGTCCGCCGGAAAGGGTAATGCCGCGCTCCCCTAAGCGGGTCTCGAACTTGTCCGGAAACTCCGCAATGTTGTCATACACCCGTGCCTTTCGTGCCGCTTCCTCAACGACGGTCGGTTTCGTGTCCCTTTTATAGAAGGCAATATTCTCGCGGATGGTCGAGCTGAACAGGAAGCCGTCCTGGGGAACGTAAGCGATTCCTTCGCGGAGGCTTTTTAATGTAAGCTTCCGAATGTCCTCGCCGCCGATCAGCACCTTCCCCGGAGGCGGGTCGTAGGTGCGCAGCAGCAGCTTCATCAGCGTGGTTTTGCCGCTTCCCGTACGGCCGATGATGCCCAGCGTCGCGCCGGGCGGAACGCTCAGCCGAATGCCGCGCAGCACCTGCCTGGAACCTCCCTCATGGCCGTCCAAAGCATCGTAGGAAAAAGATAAATCCCGCACCTCAATGCCTGGATACTCCAGATTCAGCTTCTTGGCGCCAGGCAGTTCCTTAATGTCGGCCTGCTTATCAAGCAGATCGTTCAAGCGGTCAAGCGAGGCCCTCGCTCTCTGGACAACATTAATAACATTCCCGATCTGCTGCAGCGGGTTCATCAGCATGCGAATGTAAAGCGTCAATGCGACAAAGTTACCGACCGAGATGCGTCCCATGATCGTTAAGTAACCGCCGAATGAGAGGGCGATAATAAGGGAGGATGCGCCTAGAAACGGAATGATCGATTGAAAGAGCGACGACACGCGCACCAGCCGCAGCTGCTTGTCCCGAATACTGTCCACCGTCGCCCCGAAGCGCCGTTTCATCGTCTCTTCCACCGCAAACTTCTTCGTGACGCGAATCCCGCCAAACTGCTCCTCCGCCGACTCCGTCATCACGCCGAGCGCTTCCTGAACCTGGAGCGATCTTCTCCTGATGATCGGCCCGAGCCAGACGACGATGATCGGTATCAGCAGCAAAGGAACGATGCTTGCGGCCACCAGATACAGCGGAACATTCGTTATCAGCAGCATGACAATCGTGGAGACCAGCAGGATCGAGGCGTTTGCCGTCTGATTGATCCCCATCGAGATCGCTTCCCTTACCGTCGTCACGTCGTTCATGAAATAACTTAGCAGCTTGCCGACGCCGTTCTTGGAATAAAACCGCTCGCTGAGCCCCGTAAAATGGACAAACAGGCGGCGCCGATTCATAAATTCGAAATAACGTCCCGTGTACATGACCAGAAACTGGCCGATCCCGCCGATGACGGCAAAGCCGACGCCGATACCCAGCAGCGTCCAGCTGTACTGCACAACACCGCCGACCGACAATAAACCATCCTTCAATTCATCCGTGAAATTGCCCAGCACCCTCGGGAAATTCACGTGGATGATATTGGCTACCAAGTGACAGCAAATCGACAATACATAAAATGGCCACGTCTTCCTGAAAAAGTCTCCAAGTATTCGATGAGAGTCCAATGTCCCATATCACTTCCTGTCCTGTTATTGGATTATTCAGTCCGTTACGTTCCTCCTTCCATACGTTTGCTGTGATGCTCCCATATTAATAGTTTCTAGATATAAAGGAGTCCTCCTTCCTAAACCGCCTGATGTTTTATTTAAATTTAGACATAACGTCAATCAAGGTCATTTGAGTCCAATAATCTAAAGAAAAAGCCGCGCACATGGGCCGCGGCTCTGGATAACGTATATTCTGACGCATGGCACGGTCCTGATCCGGTTTACGCCGAGCCGGCCAACCACGCCGCGGGCTCGCCGGAATAGGTCAGCAGCAGCCTATGCATGGCCCGGGTACAGGCAATATAGAGCAAACTTCGATCCATCTCGGTACGATAGTTTGCGGCGCCCGCAAAAGGAACGATAACCTGGTCGAATTCCAGCCCTTTGGCCATATGGGCGAAGGTAATCGTGATTCCCTCCTGAAAGCGGTCGCTGCTAAAATCGAGCAGGCTCACGTTGTCCGTTAACCCCCTGACCGACTCGTACACCTGCCGGGCTTGCGATGACGTTTTGCATATGATCCCCATCGTCTGCATCCCGGAATTCGGAAAGTCTCGGGTGAGATCTTGGATGAACGCCAGCTCCTGCTCCGCATCATGACACCGGATCAGCAGCGGTTCTTCACCATGCCGCTCCACGGGAATCATGGTGCTGCGCGGATGGATCCGCTTTGCAAGCTTCATGATTTCCAGCGTGGAACGGTAGCTTTTTACCAGCTCGATCGTATCGGCTTGAGGAAACACGCGCTGGATATCGGGCAGCGAGGTTGAAGTATACACGTTGACCGATTGGTTGCTGTCGCCGAGAATCGTTTTTTTGCAAGCAAACCATTTGGAGATGACGGCATACTGAATCGGAGTATAATCCTGCATTTCATCGACCAGCAGATGCTTTACCCTATCGTAGGGGGAACTCCCCTCCAGATGCATCTTGAGGTAAATCAGCGGAAAAACGTCAGCGTATTCAATCGTTTTCCTGTTTTTCATGATGAACATGTCCGGTTGGTTCCTGTACGAGAAGAATGCCTTGTACAGGCTTAACGCATTTTGATATTTGAACATTTTTCGGATCGCGGCTTTGACAGTATTAGCTTCCGCCGAAGTCAGCCTCAGGCCGTCCTCCGTACGGGCCTGGTTCGACAGGACCGAGGCGGTCTTCTCTAATCGCTGCCTGACCGGCAAACTCATGGTTCCAAGGTATTTATCCATGACCTCCGAGGCCGGTATGAACAACCCCTTCATCTGAATATCCGTTGGCTGGAAAAACTGCTGATCACCATATTCCATATAAGCATCCAGCTCAAACACAAAATCCAAACCGGCCTTGTACCGGATCCGTTCGATGGCCTGCTCGTCATGGGCGTGTACGATTTCGTCCACCTGTTCGGAGAAGGTCTGGAACCGGCATAATCCTCGGAGCTTTTTGGCAGCAAGCTCCTCCATCGTGACCTCCATGATTTTCTCTTCGCCAAGCTCCGGCAGCACGCTCGATATATAATCGGAGAACACTTTATGGGGGGATATGATCAGCACGTTGCTGGAAGTCAAGGTTTCCTTATGGCGATACAGGAGAAAGGCCACCCTGTGCAGGGCCACCGAGGTTTTGCCCGAGCCTGCCGCCCCCTGTATGATCAGCTCATGCGCGGTTTCGTTTCGGATGATGGCATTTTGCTCCTGCTGGATGGTAGCCACGATATTCTTCATCTTCTCGTCCGACGTGCTGCTGAGCTCCTTCTGCAGCACGTCGTCATGGATGTTCATGGAGCTCTCGATCATATATTCCATTTGACCGTCTCTGATTTTGTACTGCCTTTTGACGGTAATTTCGCCATTCAGCCTCCCCATGGGCGCTTCATAAGACGCAGGACCGGCATTGTAATCATAAAACAGGCTGGCTACCGGCGAGCGCCAATCATAGATGAGATGCTCCTGACTCTCCGGGTTCGTGAACGAATGGATGCCGATATAGTAGGCGCCTTCTTCTTCCTTCGGTTCGTTCGTACGGAAATCCACCCTCCCAAAATAAGGCGAGGCAAGCAGCTTGCGCATCCTCTGCAGCCTGGCCGCCTGTTTCTCTCCGGTATCGATCGACAAAGAAATATCAACCCGGTTGGCCGCACGCTCCGCCGCATCCAATTGGGCCATGTTGACCCACAGGTATTTCTTGGCTTCAATGATATCCTTATACGAATCGGACACCTTTCCCTCTAACTCCTCCGATGCCCGTTGAAGCTCCTTTAATACCAATGCAAGATATTCCCGCTCTGCGTTTTCGTTTGGATTCAGCACTCCGATTTCCCCCTCTTTGCTAAAGAATAGCTCTAAGTATAGGGGTTTCCCGAAAAAAATATAGACTTATACTTTCCGTTGTAGTATTGTGTATTTATCGTGGGTCCAAAAATAGCGGTACGATTGACATAAACTGCAAATGACGTACCATAGATAAAAACCAGGCTGCATGCTCATGCAGGCCTGGTTTTTTTGTGCTGGTTACCGCTCGTTTTTCGTCTGGTACAGATACAGCGTAAGCGGGGCAAATATCCCCATAAACAGCACGCAGACTCCGATTCCGGTCATGATCTCGGCCGTTCCTGCCGTACCGCTCATCAGCGCCCTGACGGTGGTAGCCGCCATACTGACGGGATTCAGATCAATAAGGGTCGCTGTCCATTTCGGCATCGTCGACGAATCCACCAGAATGCTGCTGGCGAACAGCAGCGGATATATCGCGATCATGCTGGACCCCGACACCGTCTCCGGCCGTTTGGCCACGACGCCGACCAGCGCAAATATCCAGCTGACGCTAAAGGCAAACAACAGGATGTAGGCTATGGCGCATAAGACCTGAATGGCGCTGCCTTCGGGACGGAAACCCAGCGCCACGCCCGTACCGAGGGCAGCAATAACGCCGGCCGCATAACGCAGCCCATCCGTAAGGATGGAGCCAATCACGGATGCGGGCTGCCAGAAAGGCAGCGTTCGGAAACGATTGTACACCCCTTTGGTAATATCCGAGCATATCGTGGTTCCGCTGTACACGGTCATGGGAACGACCGTCAGGATCAGGATGCCGGGCAAGAGGAATTGAATATAAGCCCCGGTTGACCCGGCCATGGCACCGCCGAACAGGTAACTGAAGATGAGCAGCAGCAGAACCGGCGACAGAACCGCATCCATCACCAGACCAAACCCGTCATGCTTGGTATGCTGCCAGGTTCTCCACATAAAGATTCGGATCGACGTCAGGATAGAGGGAGGATCGATGATTGCTTGCCGAACCGTCGGCAAGCCGTCCTTATTCGCTGTATGCTGGCTTGTACTCATGGAGCGCCTCCTTTCGACTTTGCGTCGGTCAGTGACAGAAAGACCTCATCCAGACTCGGCTCGCTTAAGGCAAAATAGTCAATGGCGAACCCGTTCTCCATCAGCGAATGGATGGCCTGATGGGCTGCAAACGCATCCTTCACCGGGATCTTATGTACCAACGGATGATCGTCCTGCAATAAGGTCAAGGCATGCGCCTCGTATAACAACGTACCCAGTTTATCCCGATCGGCCTGCTCGTTGAATTGGACGGTTAACGTCCTGTCGCCAATCGAAGCCTTTAATTGCCGGGGCGTCCCTTCCGCTATCAAATTCCCCTTATCCATCACGGCAATCCGGTCCGCCAGCTGATCAGCTTCCTCCAAGTATTGGGTTGTGAGCAGCACCGTGGTCCCCCGTTTCAAGAGCGACCTTACAACATCCCAAACTTGAACACGGCTTTGCGGGTCCAGTCCCGTCGTCGGCTCATCCAGAAAAATAACATCGGGCTCGGTAACGATACTGGCGGCAATATCCAGCCGCCTCCGCATCCCGCCGGAGTAATGCTGAACCGCGCGATCCTTCGCTTCGCTGAGACCGAAGGCTTCGATCAGCTCCTCGCTTACGGACCGGGCCGCTTTTGCCGAATGACCGTAAAGCCTGGAGATCAGCTTTAAATTCTGAAGACCGGAGAGTCCTTCATCCAGTGCCGCAAACTGGCCTGTCAGGCTAATCCTTCTCCGAACGTTCCGGGCATTGCCCACAATATCAAATCCGGCTACGCTGGCGTACCCGCCATCCGGCTGAATCAAGGTGGTTAACATATGGATGGTGGTTGTTTTTCCGGCGCCGTTCGGACCTAACAAGGCAAAGAGCTCTCCTTGTTCGACTCGCAGATCGATGCCTCGAACGACCTCCGTTCCGTTATAGGATTTACGAAGCCCTTTCGTTTCAATGGCGTAAGACAAGTATCACATTCCCTTCTCTTCCTATATCATCGCGGTCTCCATCATCTTAAGAAGGCCATCTCTTAAAAATCGTCCAGATGATCACGGACCCAATCGGCAAGCGTTGCTGCCGGCCGCCCCGTGACCTCCTCCACCGTCGGCAGTACCGTATAACCGATCTCGGGCGGATTTTTTCCCATTTGCACAAAGAACTCAATCGACTCCTCGTCATAGCCCTGCTCTCTCCATCGATCTCTCGCCTGTTCCTCGGTCAGCTCGACAAAGCGGATGTCCTTGCCGGTTACCTCGCTTATAATTCGAACCGCTTCCGTTCGCGAAAGGGCTTCCGGTCCCGTAAGGAAATATTCTTGGCCATGGTGACCTTCCTCCAGAAGTGCGGCAACGGCCACGCGGGCGATATCGGATTCATGGATTCTCGCGCTCAGCGCATGGCCGAACGGCTCGCGGACGACTCCCTCAATGCGGATCGATTCCTGCCAATCGGCCAGAATATTCGCCATAAATTCGCCGGGCTTGAGCAGGGTCCATTCCATTCTGCTGTTTCGAAGGGCCGCTTCGACTGGACCCTCTTCATAGCCCACCAATACCGTTACCCGCTTTACGCCCGCCTTCTCGGCCAGCTCGATAATCCGCGGATCCGTCTGAAGGGTTCCGTAAGCCTCGTCGCTGGAAATGATCAAATGCATCGTCGTCACGCCTTGCAGGGCGGGGATCAGACTATCCGGGTCATTGAGATTGCCGGCAAACATCTGAACGCCCTCGGGCACTTTCGCCTGCTGCGGATTGCGTGAGATCGCTCTCACTTCGTTTCCTTGCAGAACAAGCTGCTGCACGATGTGTTTTCCAACGGTTCCGGTAGCGCCTGTTATTAAAATGGTCATATGGAAATCCTCCTTGTGCGTTGATTAAAGGTACGCGTATATTTGTCGCGTCATGGTTCGTAACGTTTACGTATGTCCTCCAGCTCTTTCAGCAAATCTTCCTTTAGCTCCGGCGGCGAGAGGATCTCCACCTTGGCACCGTAGCTTAGGATCACCGAGACAGCATACGCTTTGGTGTAGAAGATGGTTTGGACATCCAAGCATCCCTCGCTGGAGGCCCATGCATCCGGAAACTGCTCGATCACCCGCGGACCGGCGGACGGATCGAAACGAAGATGCGCCTCAATTCCCTGCACTTCCTCTTGCTCCTCCCGCTCCAGTCCCCCTCTTCGGAGGAATGTGTTCTCGGATACTTCAAGACTGGATATGCGAGATACCCTGAAAATTCGCTTTGCCTGTTGGAACAAGCAGTAAGCCTCCAAATACCAGACGCCTTGTTCCCAGTACAGCTGCAGCGGCTCCACTTGCCGCTCTGAGCGGGTGCCGGATGCGCTGGTATAATGAAGGGTTATCAGGTTCGAGCCTTCAATGGCTTTCAACATTTGCCTGACCCATGCCCGCTCATGTTTCGACGCGCTCATCTCGATTATGATTTGTTCATGACATCCTCCGTTCAACAAGGCAGGCTGCAGGGTTCCGAGCTTATTCATGATCGCTGTATATCTCCCCTGCACAGTCCCCTCGATGCCCTTTAAGAGATTATAGATAGCCAAAAAGTCATCCACGGAGAAGTGCTGCCTCGTCAGGTAGAACCCGCTCATTAGTTCAAACCCGCCATCCGCACCGGGGTAGGAAGCGATCGGAATGCCGGCTTGGTTGATGATGTCCACATCGCGGTAAATCGTGCGGACGGAAACCTCATACCGGGCCGCCAGCGCCGTGGCGGTCACTCTTTTTTTGGTCAACAACTCCATCGTAATGCCAAGCAGCCGGTCCAGCTTCATCGTTTACACTCCTTGCGTTTTCGTCCTTTTTGACTTCTGAATCGAATGTTAAACCATAAATCCTGACATCTAGCATGTCAGGATTAAATAACGTTTCCGTTGAAATAGGGATTTTTTTTATGATAAGTAATTTAGGCAGGACAACAAAAAAGCTCCGTGATACGGAGCTTTCGGCATAGATTATATCATATTCAGACGGTCTCACTGCTGCTGAAGCCATCGGAAGGCAGCAAGCTTTTCCCGGTGCTATCGCGAGCGGCTGCGTGTTGTAGGTTTACGCTTTCCACTCGACCCATTGGCCATCCTGCGGAATTTCGATTCGCGAGCCAAGGCCTTCAGCTGCCAGACGACCGGACAGCGCTTCTCTTGTCACTAGGCAGTGGTTGATGGCTTCCATATGGACCGCAACCGCCCTCGTATAAGGAGCATAACGCAGCAGTTCGATCACATCGTCCTCATTCATGATGATCGGGTCCCCCGTGATAAACCGAGCGCCCCCGGCATTGACAACCGTCATATCGGGCTTGTGAACATCGAGTGCTTCTTTCACTTCATCGCACCAGATGGTATCGCCCGCGATATACAGCGCCGGGTGTCCTTCTGCTTTCAAAATAAAACCGGATACCTGTCCCATCATCTGACCGATCTCACCTGTGCCATGATGACCACCGGTTCGGATGATCGTAACCCCATCATGTTCCAGGCTTTCCTGGATGGCCGTCACGGACGTAAAGCCCTGCGAAGCCAAGGTATCCTCGTCCCCCGGTTGACACAGGATCGGCGTTGACTTCGGCAGTGCGTCGATCGCGGCTTGATCCCAGTGATCCGGATGCAGGTGTGTGACCAGAACCGCGTTCGGACGGAGCTTGTCAGCCATGGAGAACGGCAGCGGGACAAGCGGATTCCGTCTGTCGTTCGCGGAGTTGATGACCGGCGGGTTCGCCTTGGCCTGGCTCAACATCGGATCGACCAGCAGTTCAAGATGGGCGTACTGTATCCTTAACGTAGCATTACGTATAAGCTGAAGTTTCACTTTCATTTCCCCTTTGTTTCATTTAATATGGTTCTGACCCCATTATAGATAACGCTATAATTCCTGCCTACGGCTTCGTGAAAGGAATTAGGGGAACTCACTTTCATCGTGAAAGGAAATTTCGCATGCCAAGCGCTCATGAATTCGACGAAGTCGATCTTCGCATATTGCAGCACCTGCTCGAGGATGCAAGCCTGTCTCACAAAGCGATCGGACAGCGGGTGCATTTGACGGGACAAGCCGTCGGGGCCCGCGTTCGCAAGCTGCAGGACCTGGGTGTCATCGAAGGCTTTACGCTTCGTTGGAATCCGGACAAAATCGGTCTGACCGTACACGCTTTTGTCACCATGTTCTTGGCGCTAAATACGGCTCATTCTCCCTTCCTGTCCTTTATTCAGTCGCACGACATGGTCGCCGAAACCCACCGCGTCAGCGGTGAGGGCTGTTATTGGCTCAGGGTACGGGCGGGCTCGCCTAAGGAATTGAACGATTTTTTGGAAGAGCTTCTGAAGTACGGGAATTATAAAGTCAGCCTGTCCATTGATCAGGTGAAATAAATAGAAGAAGCGGGCTGTCCCCAGGATCAGCCCGCTTCTTCTTATTAATTTGTTGTGAATTTTTCATATAATGTAATTTTAATATAATTCCGTTATTTTACCGCGTTTTCTTCCGCCATCACTTCCCGCGCATATTCGTTCAGATTGATGGATCGGCCTTGATTCAGCCTCGATTTCTCCGCTGCGAACGCGATCAGATGGCTCCGCACGGAGGCGCTTGCCGACGTCAGGCTCTCCTGCCCATTATAGCTCCGCACCTCTCTCAGGAAGCTGGCCACGATCCCGCTGTCACCCCCGCCATGTCCGCTGGATTGCGACGGAATCGTAATCTCCGTCTTCTGACCGGTCAGGAAATCGTAAACCGTGATCCTGCCTTCCTCTCCCCGAAGCTCGCCGCGGGTCCCCATGATCTGGATTCTGCGCTCCTGTTCATGCGTAAATCCGCACATGCTGAACATCGCGGTGGCGCCGCCCTCAAACTCCATATTGACGACCTGATGATCAACGACGTTGTTATCGCTCCGATATACGCAGCGGCCATAGTCCGTCTCGCGAAGCCCCTGAATAATGTTCGGCTTGGTCAGCTCCTGGGTAAAATGCCTCGCCCAACCCTTGTACTCATCGCTCAAATAAAACCTTGGGGCGGAATAAGGACAGGTCGGTTCCACTTTGCAATCAAGGCAGCGGTCCGCCGAGCCTTCGGGTGCCTGATCCTCGCGGAAATGGATCAGGGAGCCAAACGAAGTGACCTGCGTGCAAGGACGGTCCATCAACCAGGACAGCACATCCATGTCATGGCAGGATTTGGCCAGAATCATCGGGCTTGCCTTGTCGGAGTTATTCCAATTCCCCCGCACAAAGCTGTGGGCCATATGCCAATATCCCACATTCTCGTTCAGCTGGATCGAAGCCACCTCGCCGATGGTCCCTTCCTGAAGCACGCGTTTAATGGCACTCCAAAAAGGGGTATACCTCAGCACATGGCATATGGTCAAAAGCCTGTTGTTACGGATAGCAGCCTGCTCCATCTCCAGGCATTCCTTCGGCTCCGGAGACATCGGCTTCTCCAGAAGCACGTGATACTGTTTCTCCAAAGCCTGCATGGTTGGGCCATAGTGCATACGGTCCTGCGTACAAATGACGGCGATATCGGCAAGCCGGGCCTCGGCCAGCAGCGGTTCCCAGGTTTCGTAACACCGCTCCGGCGGGATGCCATGCTCCTCGGCAAATCGGGTGCGCCTCGCCGGATCGGCCTCGGCTACGGCCACGAAGGCCAGTTCATGCGGGTAGTCCAGGGCATAGGGGGCGTACCCCCTGGCGCCGCGTGCGCCTGCCCCGATCAATATGGCTTTTAATTGTGTCATCTCATGTCGCTCCTTTAATGTTCTGGTACTTGTCTTATTCGGTATATCGGTTGGCCGCGGATTGATAAATGGACAGATAGCGCTCCGACCCCATCTTTTGCAGGTTAGCGACATACTGGTCCCAGTTATCAAAAGACTCGTTGCCGGCTATGAATTTATCCCTCATCTCATCCACGTACGTGTGAATGTCGGTCTGGATTCCGGTAAGCTCGGACTGCTCATCGGCCGTAAAGTTAAACGGCGGCCAGACCTTGTCTTGAGGGATGACGTACGGCTCGGCTTTCTTTGCGTTCTCTACGGACGTCGGCAGGCCTTCCGCTCCCTTGAAATATTTCTGCGTCACGAAGCCCGGATAATATCCGCCGGGCCATATCAGATACTGCCCGACCGCTTGGTCCAGGTTGAGACCCTCCGGATTGTTCTTGATTTCGTCCACATAATCCACATTGCCATCCGTATCTTCCTTATACGTTTCATCTTTCCAGCCCATGAAGAACATGCGGATGCCTTCGTCGCTGTAGAAATAATCCATCCAGCGGATCAGCGCGGCCGGATTCTTCGCTTTATCGGTCAGGACAAACATCCCGATGTTCCCCAGCGGGGAGCCTGTAGCGCTGAACATCTGATCGCCGTGCGGCCCCTTCAATACCGGAAGCCCCACATAACCCTCCTGGTTGTAGATGGCGACCGGGTCCACGTTATCGACAACGCCGAGAAGGCCTTCAACGCCTTTGGCGTCCACCTCCGTGCTCTTCACGGACATGATATCCTGCTCCAACAGGCCGTCCTTATACAGCTTGTTCACGAATTGAAGCAGTTCCTTGTATCTTGGATCCGTCGGAATGAACCGGACCTTCCCGCTTGCCGGGTCGGTATCCACGTTAATGTTCGATGTTCCGTGATAATTAAGGCCGAACGACCCCCGCAAATAGTTGACGATGCCGGCGGTTCCTACGCCACCCCAAGCATATTCATCCTTCTGGCCGTTGCCGTTCGGATCCTTCTCCTTGAACGCCTTCAACATATCGTAGAATTCATCCAGCGTCTGCGGCTCTTGAAGGCCCAGCTTGGTCAACCACTCTGTCTTCACCCACGGCGTTCCGTACAGCACGGACCGGAATTCGGGGTCATACAGCGTCGGCAGCCCGTAAATGTTGCCGTCCGGCATCGTAATCCCCTTCTCGATGACCGGATATTTCTCCATCAATGCTTTAAAATTCGGCGCGTATTGATTTATCAGGTCATTCAACGGGATAAAAGCGCCCTGCTTGCCGTACTTCAACAAATCCGCCCTCGGGAATGCGGAAGCATAGAACATCTCCGGATAATCGCCGCCGGCAAGCAGCAGGTTGCGTTTTTCGGCCAAATTGTCTTTATGCACCGTGTCCCATTGCACCTTGATATTGGTCATTTTCTCATATTCCTGCCACAGCTTGATGTTGTTCCAGTCGGCGTTGGCAAAGAACTTTCCGGCAAAGCCGGTCACCGTCATCTTGTCGTCGACAATCGGAAATCCCGTTTCATTAATCGCGGCTTTCCCTTCATCCGCCGAGTCCGTTCCGCCCGAACCCTTCGGGCTGCAGCCCACCGCCAGCGATACCGACAACATGCAGGTCAACAGAAGACTTCCCCATTGCTTCAGCTTCATCCGTAATCCTCCCCTTTTTCGTGTTCCATCCATTTATCCATGCAAGGAATTTATCCTTTGATGGCCCCGATCATCACGCCTTTGACAAAATATCGCTGCAGGAACGGATAGAGCGCCAGCACCGGGATATTGGCAACGACCAGCACCGCGTACTTGATGCCCTCCACTTCCCTTTGCTGCTTAATCGCCGATTCGGTCGACATTTTGACCATGTCGTTCGTTTGTCCCTGAATCAGGATTTCGCGCAGAATGAGCTGCAGCGGAAATTTATCTTTGTCCGACAGATACAACAGTGCATTGAAGAACGCATTCCAATGACCGACCGCATAGAACAGAATCGTCACCGCGATAATCGGCATGGACAGCGGCAGTATGATCCGGGTCAATATTTTAATGTTCGAGCAGCCGTCGATGGTCGCGGCCTCCTGCAGCTCGCCGGGAATGGACTGCTGGAAGAAGGTGCGCATGATGATGATGTTCCAGATGGATACGGCATTCGGGATAATCATGACCCAGAGCGTGTTCAGCATACCGAGGTTCTTGATCAGCAAATACGTCGGAATGAGCCCTCCGCTGAAAAACATCGTAAAAACCAATAGTGCCATGATGGCATTTCGCCCGACAAAATCCTTCCGCGACAGCGGATAGGCCGCAAGAATGGTCATCGTGAGGTTGATGAACGTGCCCAGCGATGTATAAACCAGGGTGTTGGTAAAGCCGCTGATGATATCCTGGTTCTGAAAAATTTTCGCGTAGGAATTCAGGTTGACTCCCTTTGGCCACAGCAGCATCTCGCCCCGGAGAACCGCCTGCGGGTCGCTAAACGATGCGCTGAGCACAAAAAGCAGCGGGTACATGACGATGACGGTGACCAGGATCAGGATCGCATAGTTGATGACATTAAAAATACGGTCCCCTCTGGATTCAATTTGCATGGTTCGATGCTCCCCTCTTTACCAAAGACTTGTTTCGCTGACCCGCTTCGAAATAAAGTTCACCACCACCAGCAGAATGAAATTGATGACGGAATTGAACAATCCGATCGCCGCGGAGAAGCTGTACTCGGCGTTCTGGATCCCCATTCGGTAGACATAGGTGGCAATAATGTCGGAGCTCTCCATGTTCAGGTTGTTCTGCATCAGAAGCACTTTCTCGAAACCGATGCCCATGATGCTGCCCATGTTCAGGATCAGGAGGATGATGATCGTAGGCATGATGCCCGGGATGTTAATATGCCAGATGCGCTGAAGCCTTGTCGCACCGTCGACACGCGCGGCTTCGTGCAGCTGGTTGTCAATGCCGGCAAGCGCAGCCAAATAAATAATGGAGCTCCAGCCCATCGTCTGCCATACATCCGACAGCACGTACAGGGACTTGAACCAGGATGGCTCCGTCATGAAATTGATCGGCTGGCCTCCAAACATTTCAATGAAATGGTTGATGATGCCGTAACGGGGCGACAGGAAAATCATCATCATCCCGACAACGACCACGGTAGAGAGAAAGTGAGGCGCATACGTGATGGTCTGCACGAATTTCTTGAAACGTTCGGCCCGAACCTCGTTCATGAGCAAGGCCAGTATAATCGGGATCGGAAAACCGACGGCAAGGCTGTATAAGCCGATGCCAAGCGTGTTCTTGATCAAGCGCCAGAAATAATAGCTGTTGAAAAAGCGGTCAAAGTGCTCGAAGCCGACCCACGGACTGCCCCATATCCCTTGCGTTGCTATAAAGTCCTTGAAGGCGATCTGGATGCCGTACATCGGAACGTACTGGAACAGGACGTAATAGGCGATGACCGGTGAAATCAGAGCATAAAGCTGCCAATTGCGAAGGATGCGATTCCACATGAAGCGCTTACGCTTCGTCTCGGAAACCGCATTTGCTGCGGGCTGCAGGGTCGTATTTGCCAATGAGCATCACCTCGGTATGTATTGGTTAATCTAGATACGCCAACAAAACAAACAATCACATTCCATAGTACCCCTGCTCAACCGGATTCCTTCTGGAGATCGTATTCACTTCCTATGGATCCAGCTGGTAAAACACTCGGTTTACGATTTCCCTCCTTTGCTCTGTTATCCGTCATCTGACAAAGCGACAACCGCATTAAGGCTCATTTATTCAATGCGGCATTCCAGGAATTTCATGTCATAAATAATGACACCTTCTGAGTTTATAAATAAAATCCGATGGAGTCGGACGTTATTCTGTTATTTGGAATTCTTTTTGGATAACATCATGTTATATTTGGATTTGGTTTGGATAACTATCGATACCTGTATGAGTTTAAACTTGCAAATCGAAGGGTCTTCAACTTCTCTACGGGGAATATTTCGTTTCACCAGATTACGTTTATATAAAGGGAATGAAAACGCAATCAAATATATAAATAGTACGATGCAGGCGTTGATTGCCCAACTCCAAAAAAGGAAAATACAGCGCCAAACACCTCATTGATTTTCACTCATAATAATATAGGCATTTGGCAAAGTCAAACACTTTTTTGGATCTTTTTGGCGTAAAATGATTTATTTTTTGGTGAGTAACAGCAAAAAAAGCCGCCGGTTTTCAAGCCGACGGCTGTTTAATCATCTTTTTCTCTTCTTCAAATGTCAGTTAATTAAACATGAGAAGTTATATTTCACTCGTTTCGGGTATATCTGGAGGATTCCCGCACAATCAATGAGCATGGCAGCAATATCTTGGTTGCCATCGGGAAATGACCATCCAAATAATCCACAATCGATTTGGCCGCTACTCTGCCGATTTCGTATTTGGGAACGGATACGGAGGACAGCGGCGGCGTTGTATACTGGGCCACATCGATGTTATCCATTCCTACGATCGCGATATCCTCCGGGATGCGGCCGCCGTTCTCGACGACGGCCCGCATGGCTGGAATGGCAAGCATGTCGCTTGCACAAAAAACAGCCGTCGGCCATTGCCCTTTGGGAAGCCCTCCCAATAGCTCGGACAACTTGCTGAAGCTTCGGTCCACGTTCCATCCGGTGTTCATCTGCCACTCCTCGCGCACCTCCAAGTTGGCCTCGAGCATAGCGAATTTGTATCCGACATACCGTTCCTCGCTTTCCATCTGCTTGGAATAGGCGGGGCCTCCGATATAAGCGATCCGCGAATGCCCTTGGTCGATCAGGTGGCGTACCGCTGCCCTCGCCGATAGGATCCGGTCACAGTCTACAACCGGGACGTTCAGCCGGTCATCATTCAAACTTACTCCCATGATGGCAACCCCGGCCTGCTGCATCAGCTCAAACAGCTCCTTGTCGTACCAGCTTATGGCTACGATCCCTTGCGCTCCCGTCTCCCTCAGCATCAGCCGTATCCGGTCCGCATCGCCGACCTCTTCGCATGTGCGGACGATAGCCGGGGGCTGGCCCAGCTCCTCCATTTTTTTATGAAAACCGGCTAGAACCGTTGAAAAATACGGGTGATCGTCCATCAGGTGTTGGGGAACGACACAGACAACCCGTTTGTCGGCCGTATTGTAAGCATGTACGCTTCGGGATGGTTCATGTAGTTTATAACCGAGTTCGAGCGCCGCTTCCCGAATTTTCTGCTTGGTTTCTTCATTGACCGGACGGTTAGCATCGTTGCTGATGGCCCGCGAAACCGTGGATATGGATACGCCGACCCTTTCGGCGATATCTTTAAGCTTAGCCAAGCGAACTCCTCCTCCTGCAAAATTTGGAACCAAATTTTCCGCTATCCATTGATCATAGCATAAACGTTCCGGTCGGAGGGCGTCAAATGGATGTCCATTTGGCTGTACGAGGAGCCGCGGCCTCAGCCGTTGCTGCTGCTTTATTCCATTATCGAATTTTAGAAACGAAGCCGGGCCTCTTGAACATACTCTTGTTATCTTAGCAGCGATACTGCCGGAGCATCGCAGGCCCCGAAGCAGCAGGCTGTTACCATCGGTCATGCTTTCAAGCATCGAGTGCCGCGTGATCCGTGCTCTCCTGCTTAATGGATTGAAACAGTACAAGCGACACAACCGCGGCTATCGCAACGCCCGCAGCGCCGATCCATGCGATGGACGACAACGAAATTCGTTCGATCGCGATTCCACCAATACCCGCGCCTGCCGCCATGGACAGCTGCATCATGGACTGGTTGAGGCCAAGCATGACCCCCGAGGAATTCGGCTCCAGCTGGACGAGATTATACTGCTGCGTGGGCCCGGATGACCAAGCGGCCAGCGACCAAATCACAAGTACGGCAAACACCAGCATAACGGATGCGCCCGCATTGGTAAAAGACAGGACGATTAAAGCAATAATATGCAGAAGCATGCCGCCGATTAAGGTAAGCGGTACTCCCCATCTGTCCGTGCTGAACCCTCCGAACTTGGAGCCGATGAGACTGGCAATGCCGAAGGCAAACAGGGCTGAACTGATCCATTGTTCGTTCAAACCGCTAACGTTCAGAAGATAAGGGGACAGGTACGTATAGGCGACGGAATACCCGCCCAGCCAGAAGAACGTAATCGCCAAACCAAGTGCCACTTTGGGTTTCTTGAGCAGGGCGAACTGCTGGAGCAGCGGGACCGGGGCATCGCCTGTTGTTTTGGGAATGGCCTTATGCAGGACAAACATCGAAAGAATCCCCAGGACGGCAATCAACCCGAACACCGACTTCCATCCAAAAGCAGCGGCTGCGACTCGCCCGAGCGGAACGCCTATGATGAGCGAAGCCGTGAAGCCCATGACCACCGTGGCGATCGAGCTCGCCTGCTTGCCTGGCGGCGCGATTTTGGCGGCGATTCCAAGCGCCGTGACAACCACCATGCCAGCGCCCATCGCCATAAGAACGCGGGCGATGACAAACGGGATATACCCCGGCAGAGCGAATGACAAAAGATTGGCAACCACAAACACGCCCAGTGAGTAGACCAGCAGCTTCAGTCTCTCCACCTTAGCCGTCAATGCCATAAGCACGGGAGTCAAGATTGCGTATACCAACGAGAAAATCGTGATCAGCTGGCCTGCAGCGGTGATGGTAATCCCTAACGAATCCGCGATTTTATCCAATACCCCCGATATGATATACTCCGATGTCCCTACTAAAAAACTGACGATTGCCAAAACATAAATTTTCCATGAACCCGTCATGATTCCACTCCTTTATTTTATATTTACATATCGTGTAATTTCGATATGTTAAACCAATAAAAAGACATATCGCAATATATAGATATGTAATGCGGAACAAAACTGAATATTCCTTACTCTAAGGAAACATTCAGTTCCTGTTCTATATCTCCTGCTTCAAATACTCTCCGATTTCCCGGATCACTTCTTCATCCCGCTTATAATACGTAAATTTCCCCAAGCGTTCCGTCTTGATCAGGCCTGCCCGATGCAGAATCGATAAATACTGCGATGCGGTGGACTGCGTCATGTTCAATTTCTCGGTCACCTGGCTTACGCATACCCCGATTTCCCTCATATCAATCCCTTCGTGGGGCGTAAAATGCTGTTCAGGTTCCTTGAGCCACTGCAATATTTCCAGTCTTGATTCATTGGACAACGCTTTAAACACTTCGATTGGTTTCATACGTATCATTATATCGGGATTTATCGATATGTCAATCCTGATTCCTCCGGTTTCTGTTTAACCAGCAATAGCCGATCCCGTTAGGATCGACTATTGCATAAAAACTTTTATTGTCCGTCAAGCTCCTCCGGCCGAAATGCCGTAGCGTTTCACGGCACTCGCGTAGAACCATTCTTCTGCCGTATGCAGCGCCGTTTCTTCATCGATCCAGCCCGACGTGACCCGCTCCCACAGAAACTCGGCAGCCAGCTTCTTGACAAGCAGGATCTTGCCGTAGCTCCATTCCATGCAGCGGGCATCCGAAACGATCACCGAGCTTTTACTGGCCGGGAGTGCTTCCAGACGGTACTGCATGCTGTCCCGGTACGTGCTTGCCCGGAAGTTGAACCACCACATCCCCCCGACATGAACGTTCGGAAAATTCCAGGCGGCCTGCACCGCATCCAGATTGTTCAGCTCCGACGCAAGCACAAGCTCAAAAGGACAACGGTACGTCTCGAATAAAGCGGCGAGCTTCAGGATCCGCTCTGTATCGTTCGCAGGGAACGCCGTGCCGCACCATGACCTCTCGACGCCCAGAAACAGCTGGACAAGCAAGCCGTTGCGATCGGCTGCCGCACAGATCAAGTGCAGGAGCTCCATCATGATGTCGTCACGTCCGCTTGCCGAGCCGATCTCCCGGCGGATGTTCGCGCTCGATTCATACCGCGGCAGCGTGGTCATAATGCCCGGGCAGCCCGCATCTTTATAACCGTCAAGCTGCCGGTTTATCTCGTCCCGTACCGCGTGAAACGTCCTGGCCGGTTCTTCGGATTGGACGATCCGATCGACCCAGCGGCCCAGCGCTCCGTCAATGCGGGGAATCCATACCGCAGGATGCCGCATGCCTTGAAATGCAGCGTGCTCCGGATGGTTCACGACAAACCGGCGGATATTCATCCGGTCTGCCGTTTCCTGTGCCCATCCCTCTTCGGCGGCCGAATGCCGCACTGCGGTTATGGCTTCCCTGATCGAATCTTCATCCTTGATCCCGATCCCGTATAACTCGCGCATAATGGAAGTGAATGTCCAGTTCATCAGCGTGCTTCTCGTCGAGCGGTAGGCATTCAGAAATGCAGCTATGCGTTCCTCCTCAGGCAGCTTCTCCGCTCCATCCGGATAGCCTCCGGCTTGGAGCTCCCGATAGAACCAGAAGTAGTGCGCGATTTCCCAGAAATCCCTTGCGCCAAGCCGGTCGCCGACAAGGTGGGTATGGGTATCAAAGACCGGCAGTCCCATGATTCGCTCAAAAAACACGGCTTGTTTGCCGCCGTTATCTTGCAGGCTCATGCCAACATCTCCTTCGCTTCAAAAATCGCCTACTTTCGATTTTCCGAAACGACGACGCCCTTCCCTTCGTTGTAACGGTCGGTCGCTTCCTTGATGATTTCAAGGCCGCCTTTTTTCTTATATTCCTCGATCACTTTCGGCCAGTCCGAGATCGGTTCCCTGCCATAGATCATTTTGATCATATGATCGAGAACCAGCTTCGGGCCCACGTCATCGCCCTGCGGCGCGGCATCCGGATATTTAGAATACGCATCCAGCGCAGGCGAGAAGCGTATCGATCCGAGTCCTTCCTTAAAGACCACGGTATCCATATACTTGATCATATTCCGCCCGTCATCCGTCAGCTCTTCTCTTGCCTTGTTATACACCATATCGTGCACAAACCAGAACATGGCGCGGAAGCGGTCCTCATCCATGGCCTCCGGCGTAGTCGGCGCCGTGAACTTTATCGTTCCGTTCTCATTCGTATAGGTTTCGCCTTCAATCCCGAACGAGAAGTACGTTTCCGCCTCCGGCGTCAGCATCCAATCGAAAAACTTGATGATGCCGATCGCCTTTTCCTCCGACACCTTGCTGTTAATGTAGTAAGACGTATTAATGCTGGAGTATAGCAGATGGCCTCCGACGTTCTCAGGTCCTTTCGGCGCAGGAATGATGTCCAGCTTAGCCTCCGGCACGGCGTTCTTCAGCTTGCCGCGGTATTCCGCGAGCAGCTGCGCGTTGGCCGACCACATGCCCGATTTGCCGCTCTCGTTGTTTTTGCCGTAGTCACTGGACGTCAGGGTTGCAAAATCCTTCGGAATCAAGCCTTCGTCGTACATGGTCTTATAGGTCTCCAGCGCCTTCGTCATATTCTCCACGTCGAAGAACTTGGGGACGACCTCCCCGTTCTGCAGCTCAAACTGGGACGGCAGCACATCAAAAGCGCCTAATATCGTATCCGCATATTTAAAATTCTCGCGCATCTGATACGGGAATTCCACGCCTTCCTTCTTCATCGCACGCATCACGTCCAAAAACTCGTCCACCGTCTTGGGCGACGGAAGACCGGTTTTCTCCAGCAGATCGGTACGGATGAACAACGCCCGCCGGGACGGATTGGACAGCCAGGCCGGGATTCCGTATATTTTGCCGTCATAGCTGGTCTCCTGCCACGCTTCCTTCGGCACGCTCTTCATCAGGTTCGGCGCATGCTCCTTCAGCAAATCGTCAAGCGGCATGAATACGCCGGCCTCTACGGAACCGGACATCCCCTTGCTCGTGGCCCCTCCCACGTTCTGGACAACGTCAGGAATATCATTGGAAGCGAACATCAGCGTCATTTTGCTATCGAAATCCTTCAGCGGAAGCATCGTCAGATGAATGTCCGTATGGGTCAGCTTCTCAAGCTCCTTCACCCATCTCTCCTCGTTCACATCCTTCGAACGCTCGGCGTGTTTGTTTCCGCTGGTTGCCATGGACATCGTAAAGGACAGCCTGTCATCGGCCGCGGCCCCGGACGTACCGGCTTTCCCTCCATCCGCTTCCTTGGCACCGTTACAGCCGACTGCCGTTAAGGCGATTAGCGCACTCATCAAAATAAAACTCCATTTTCTTCTCATCCACATCGCTTCCTTCCCTATTCTCGCAGATTGCCTATCAAGTTGCTTCTGCTTCTACATGACTGCCCGGATTTCGAGTCTGCCCAGCTTTTAATGAAGTCGGAAAGCCCGCCACCCCCGAAGAGTATCGCTTTCAGTTATAAAACGCTTTCATAATATCACTCATATCCTGTCGATTGACATGTACTTTTTTCAGCTCGCCTGTGTTTTCCTATGCTGGCCGTTATATGCCCGGATCGGAACGCTGTTATCAACGCTCCTTCCCCAACGCGCAAAAAGAACCGACTTCCTGCGAAGTCGGTTCCTTCATATATGTTCCCGCCGGAGGCTTTCTTTTAAAGCTATCGGACAGCCCGATCGTAACCAACCATCTGGAACTTTACGATGGCATAATTATCGTGCACTCACCGGCGCTTGCGCCCGCGCCTGCGAATCGTGGCCGGCATCAAGCAATACCGCGTTGATCCCGTTAAGAAATGCAAGCGCGCTGGCCTTGATAATATCCGTATCCATCGCGCGCCCGGAATAGATTTTGCCCTGGTATTCGATACGGATGTTCACCCGGCCGATGGCTTCTTTTCCTCTCGACAGACTGTTGATTTTGTAATCCTTCAATTGCACGTCCAAACCGACCAATGTTTTAATGGCACTGTACAGCGCATCGATCGGACCATCCCCCACCATACTGTCCCTGAACGTCTCGCTGCCTTTCTTCAGCTTGACGGTTGCCGTCGGATACAGATCATTGGTGACAACCTGGAAGGAGTCCAGCTCGTACAGATGGCTGCTGACTTCTTCATGGGTGCGGTGCTGGGTTACCAGATAAAAGACGTCATGGTCATATACTTCCTTCTTGGCATCGGCCAGCAGCAGGAATTTTGCGAACAGCGCTTCAAAATCTTCGCCTTCGCCCGTCTCGAAGCCCAGCTTCTCCACCGCGTTCTTGAACGCATGCCGTCCCGAACGCGCCGTCAGGATCAGCTCCATGCTGTCGGCGCCGACTTCCTCCGGCGACATAATTTCATAGACCTGTTTATCCTTCAGCAATCCGTCCTGGTGAATGCCGGAAGAGTGCGCGAATGCATTCTCGCCCGTAATCGCCTTGTTCACCTGCACATCCAGGCCCGTCAAATGCGTCAGCAGCCTGGAAGTTCGTATCAGCTCCTTGAGCCGGATATTGGTGGAGGCCTTAAAGTGATTCTCCCGGACTTTGAGTCCCATAACCACTTCTTCAAGCGATGTGTTTCCTGCGCGCTCCCCTAAACCATTAATCGTGCATTCTACTTTCTGGGCACCATTTCTCACCGCGCTGAGCGTATTCGCCGTAGCAAGCCCGAGATCGTTATGACAGTGAACGCTGAGAATAACCTGGTCGTTCAGATTCTTCAGGCGCTCGTTGATTTTGCGGATCAATTCGCCGAATTCGTCCGGCACGGCATAACCGACCGTGTCCGGCACGTTAATCATCGTTGCCCCGGCCTTTACCACGGCCTCGATCGTTTTCCACAGATATTCAAAATCGGACCTGGAGGCATCTTCCGTCGAATATTGGACGTTAGGCAGCAGCGTTTTGGCATACTTCACCGCATCAACGCCCATCTGGAGCACCGCATCCTTGGAGCGGTTGAATTTCTTCTCCACATGAATGTTCGAGGTGCCAAGCACGATATGAATCAGCGGATTTTGTGCAAGCTTAATGCTTTCATATACGGCATCGATATCGCTCTTCACCGCGCGTGCAAGCGCAGTAATGGAGACGCTATCGCCTACGGTTCGGGCGATTTCCTGAACCGCTTGAAAATCCCCAGCCGAAGACGCGGGAAAGCCCGCCTCGATAATATCGACGTTCAACCGCTTCAGCTGTTGCGCAAACTCGATTTTTTGCTGTACGTTCAATTTGGCGCCCGGAACCTGTTCTCCGTCGCGCAAGGTTGTGTCCAATACGATAATGTTGCGTTCCATTTGCTATTCCTCCTCGATAATCGATTGTTCATTTTCGTTCATTTATATCAAGCGGGGTTGGTTAAACCCGGAATTTAACCAACAAAAAAACCCCGCCTCTACGTATAGAGGCGAGGTTGAACCCGCGGTACCACTCTAATTCATTTTATGCAAAATGATCTTCTTCGATGGCCATCACCATCTATCCCTGTAACGGTGGAACTCCGGCTAACCCTACATGATCAGGCAGCTGTTCATAGACGAGTTCAAAGGGAACGACGTTACCGTTTCACACCTGCCAACGGCTCTCTGAAAAGTCATTTCGCTTTTACTATTTCTAATCAAAACATTTCGATATGAATTTTGATAATTATCTTAAGGAAAGATTAGCGTTTTGTCAACCCTTTATCTTCCAAAGGCAAAGAATGCATGGTTTACAGCAATCCGGACTTTTTCACATTCGCCAGGAAATCATGGAATTCCGGAATATTCAGCTGCTGCGCCGCATCGGATAACGCCGTAGCCGGATCGGGATGAACTTCTACCATCACGCCGTCCGCTCCTGCAGCGAGAGCCGCTCTGGCACAAGGGGCCAGAATGTCTTTGCGGCCCGTGGAATGCGTCACGTCCACCAGCACCGGCAGATGCGTTTCTTGTTTCAGGATCGGCACCGCCGAGATGTCCAAGGTGTTTCTCGTTGCCTTCTCGTACGTCCGAATGCCGCGTTCAATGAGCATGACCTGCGTATTGCCGCGGGACACGATGTACTCCGCAGCGTGCACGAACTCATCGATCGTAGCCGCGAGACCGCGTTTCAGCAGCACCGGCGTTTGGACATCCCCCGCCGCTTTCAACAGCTCGAAGTTCTGCATGTTCCGCGCACCGATCTGAATGACGTCAATGTATTCGCACGCAAGCTCGATATGGGCAGGATCCACGATTTCGCTGATCGTCTTCAGCCCGAACTCGGACGCCACTTCCTTCAGAATTTTCAGGCCTTCCACGCCCAAGCCCTGAAAATCGTAAGGCGATGTTCTCGGCTTGAACGCTCCTCCGCGCATGACGGTTATGCCCGCTTCCTTAAGGGCAGCCGCAACCTGGCGCACTTGCTCATAACTCTCAACGGAACATGGTCCTGCGATCATGACCGGCGTGCCGCCGCCAATGATGGTGCTGCCCAGCTGAATCAGCGTATCCTCCTGCTTCTTCTTCCGGCTCACCAGCAAATGCTTCTTGTGATCGACCTGCTGCAGCTTCAAGGATGCCTGGAAAATCTGTTTAAACAAATGACGAACCGTCTCATTATCGAAAGGACCTTGGTTATGCTCCACCAGAGTATCCAGCATTTTTTTCTCGCGTACCGGATCGAAATCAGGCACTCCCTGCTTCACTTTCTCCTGACCGATTTCCTTGGCGATCCGCGCCCGCTCCGACAGCAGCTCCAGCAGCTGAAGATTGACGGTATCAAGCTCCGATCTCAATTGCTCCAAACGTCCTTGACTCATCTAGAATCTCTCCCTCGCATTTTTTTCTGGTATATATAAAACAAAAAGACCCCCCGCCCGGAAAGGGACGAGGAGTCGTGGTACCACCCTTATTAGATATGCGAAAAATACAGCAAGCACATCTCACTTGAACCTCTTAACGCAAGGGTTACGGGTAAACCTACGGCTTGCACGAAACATGCAAACGATCAGAATACCAGCTCCGGAATGAACTTCGGCGGAGAACCTTCACCCGGGCGCTCTCAGTCGGTGGCTGCCCTTTCCTGTCAGGAACGTTCTTTCGCTTACTCTTTCCATCATCGCTTGTTATAACATATCGTGTTGGTTAATTAAGAAGCATTGTATTACACCCCGGATTGAAATTGCAAGAGTTTTATTATTTTTACACTTGTGGAATGCTCTTGTTCATCAGGTTGAGAATTTGTGCTTCTTTGTGTTACGGGCCTCTGTATTGGGATGCACTGAATCAAATCGCTGCAATATCATTTCCAAAATCAAAGTCGTGGTTTGACAAAGTTTTTTAGTACCGTATAGTTCTAATATGATAAAATATAAACCCAGTAACCGTGATATTGTCCTTCAAGTCGCAACCACGTTATTCCTGTCAAAAGGTTATCTCGCGACCAGCATGGATGATATTGTAACGTCGAGCAAAGTGTCCAAGACGAACATTTATTATTATTTCAAAAGCAAGGAAGACCTGTTGTCCGCTATCATGGATCAACTCATACAATCCTATTCGGAAATGATTCACGATATTTGCGAACGGTCGAGTTTAACTGTGCAAGAACGTTTCAAGGCTATCCTTCGTATGCTGACACACCAAGAGTTGGAATGTTTAGGCGGGTGCCCCTTTATCACCCTATATACACAGATGCCGCAGGATGCTCCAATAATCCGCGAAAAGGTCAGCCGGTTTTTCCGTGATCAAATCGACATCATGGAACAATTAATTCTTGAAGGGATACAAAAACAAGAATTCAAAGCCGATTTATCGGCCAGATCCACTGCACAATTCATCGTCGCGGCGATTGAAGGCGGATTATTCCTGCAACATGCGAGTGAAGACTCAACCCTGTTGGAGCAGTCTCTTCCCACTTTAGCGTTATTGCTAAAGTAATTTTTTTATCCTCGATTAGTACTGATCAGTACTAAGATTAAATGGAAGCAGGTGCTGCTGATGGCACACATTTTTATGACAGGTAGTACAGGATTTATCGGTAGGTATGCATTAAAGGAGCTTGCGATTTCCAAAGAAAATCATATAATCCATGCACTTGTACGATCCCATGCAAAGTGGGAGCAAGTGTGTAAGCAAATGGGGTTAGGACGTGAACACGCGGGACGAATAACCCCCATCATCGGAGACTTGAGTGCACCCCACCTTGGATTGAGCGCGCCTGACCGGCTTATGGTGCAGAAGGCAGATGTGATCATTCATGCAGGGGGGCCTATGGATATTTTGCTGGGCGAGGACGAAGCACGTGCAGTCTTCTTACAGGCGGCGGAGGAAATGCTCGGCATAGCCGAAGAAATTCATAAATACAAGGGGTTACGGCATTTTATTCATCTCGTTGGATTCAAAAGTCCCTTTACCGACGATAACATCCATTCACCGGATTCTATTATCGATCACTTAGGACAACAGCCGCCTTACGAGAGGATGAAGTTCCTTGCCGATTTGCGCATTCGTCAAGTTGCCAAGCGGGCAGGCTTTTCACTCTCCGTCGTCCACCCAAGTGTCGTCATTGGCAGCTCGAAGCACGGCGAAACTGTGCAAACCGGGGGGCTGGGCATTCTCGTGAAATCTGCAGCGCGCAAAATGATGGGCATCGTCCCTGGAGGATCCTCACATTGGCTGCCGCTCGTTCATGTGGATCATGTCGCCGCCTTCATAGGCGCCCTTGCCCGTGAGGCTCTTCCGGTTAACGGGACTTACTATTTGCTGGATGAGAAGAATGGCAGTCCGTCGATGACGGAGCTCGTAACAGTCATTACGAAAGAGCTTCGTGTGGGTAAACCGGTGGGCTCCGTCTCGCCTCGAATACTATCCAAGGTGCTTGACAGTCCCGTCGGCCGGAAGCTGGGGATTCCGAAGGAGTCTCTCGATTTTATTGTCAAAACGGATGAAGCATATCCCCTGGCCGCCGCTCGTGAAGTCCAACATCGATACGGTCTGGCTCATACCGTGAATACCTCGATCATGCCCGCCACTATCGCAGATCTCGATTTTCGTCTTGTACATTCACAAGTAGTTACAGATGGATTAGTGCGTGGGAAAAGAGGTCCCTTGGCTACCCTGGAGCGAAACGGAACCAGGTATAATGGTACTGCCGCAGCGAATACCATCGTCTTCGTGCATGGCACGTTAAGCAGTGCAGATTGCCTGCTGCCGCTTGCCGAGCAGTTCCTGGAATCGACCGTTTGTCTGGTCGATCTCCCAGGCTTCGGACGTTCGCCCTATCACCATGGGCGGAACGTCCTCGAAGGCCACATCGAATCGCTCGTAGAGGCGATTCGTTCTATCGACACCCCGGTTACGCTCATCGGCCATTCGCTGGGCGGCCTGCTGGCTGCCCACGTCTACGCGCGCGTACCGGAACGGATCCGCAGGCTGCACCTGCTGCAACCTGTCCTGCACCGCGCTCCGAAGATGTACCGGAGCCCACTCCTGACCGAGGCTGCGCTTCGCAGGCTGCGCGCACCCGGTCTCAAGAAGCAGCTGTTGGCGCAGAGCTGCTTTACAGACTTAAGTGACATACCGCCGGCGTATGTCACTTATGTGCTGGAAGAGCTGCAGTCACCGCGTGTGCGGAAGACGACTGCGGAGACCTTCTCTGCATTGTCGCGCGCAAAGAGCTTCCGCCTTTCGCAGAATATGTCACTGCGAAAGGATGGGATTTCGATCCTGTGGGGTACCCAGGATCGGGTGTACCGGCTGCCAGAGTCTTTTCGCTCCATGCGTACGCTGGAGATTCCGGCCGCCCACAACTTCCCGATTTCGCATCCGGAAGAAACAGCGAAATATCTACGTCAATTGGGCATTTAGGGCTCACTAAAATGCCGCTCCTAGATCCCAGTCCTCTGAAAAACCGCTGCAAAGGCAACCCCAAGATCGACTGATCCTGGGGCTGCCTTTTTTAATCACAGTAACTCATACCTTCAACCGATAAATCGCTTTATTATCCAGGCCGCGGATCATCGGCGTCCATGGCTCCGTTTCAAGCGTCGTATCCAGGGCGTCCTCTACCATCTGCAGCTTGGCGTCCAGCAGGTCGATATGATGCAGCGCGACGGCCTCGGCGGTTTGCGGCTGAACCGGGCTGCCCCACTCTCCGAGGTTATGATGGGAAAGCACCAGATGCTGCAAGCCCAACACCACTTCGGATTCAAGCGCGATGTCGCTCTCGATTGCCGCCTCCACGATCCAGTTGGACGCCAGGGCAATATGCCCAATCAGCTTGCCCTGGTTGCTGTAATCCGTTACGATGCCCATTTGTGCGATCATCTCTTCCGGCTTCGCGATATCATGCAGGATAATGCCTGCCCTGATCAAATCCGGATTCAGAAACGGCCGCTGCTTGCAGATAAAATCGCCAATCTCCAGCATGCGGACGATATGGTAAGCCAGCCCGGCGTAATAGGCATGATGATAGGTTTTGGCAGCCGGATAATGCATCAGCTTCTCTTCTACCTTCGACACGCAATACTGTACGATGCTTCGCACCTGCGGCTCCGTAATCTCGTTCATCGTAAGTTTGATCGTATGTAACAGATCCACGGGGCGAATGGGCGCCGCCCTCACAAAATCCGTTAACGAGACGCCATCCGCATCGGTTGCCTTGCGGATACGGCTGATCTTGACTTGAGGCTGGTCCCGGTAGCTCAGTACGGTTCCCTGGATTTTGACCAATTGCATCGGCAGGAACGTTTCTTTATCCTGTATTGTCACATCCCAGTACTTGGCCGATATTTGACCGCTGGCATCCGCGAGAACAATATCGAAATAGTCTTTCGGCGGCGTGCCGTTGGTCTGTCTCATGTTCAATTCTTTTAACAAATAAAAACCGACAAAATCATCTTGTATGCTGAGTTTATTAATAGGTTTCATCTGTTCCTCCCCAAAAAATCCCGTTACGTTTACTATAACAAAGTCCCGTACAATGAGTCTATTACCCTATACCAGCTCTGTAAAATCGCAGATTCCTGCCTGCGAAGCGGACGGTTGCCGGCTCGCAGGCAGGATAGGGATGACACAAGAAAAAGCACCCGCGGGTGCTTTTTCTGCTATCGCCCTATTCGCATTCGAATCATGGCGGGTATTAAGATTTCCAGGCTCCCGGATGGTCGTCCTGCACCAAATCCAGCTCCACGGCCTTCGCGTTCATCTCCACCTGTTCCACGCTCTTGCAGCCGGGAATGACGCAGCTGACGGCGGGATGCTTCAAGCACCAGGCCAAGGCCCACTCGGCCATATTCACGCCCTCCGGCACTTCATTCTGCTTGATCTCCTCCACAAGCTTCAGCTTGGCGTTGATCTCATCCTGGTCACGGTTCTTGCGCACATTGTCGCTGAACACCGTTCCAGGCTTGTATTTTCCGCTTAAGTAGCCGCTCGCAAGCGGAACTCGCGCCAATACGCCAAGATCCTGCTTCAAACATGAAGGGAGAACCTCTTCCTCCGGCGCCTGATCGAGACGGTTATACACGACTTGGATGGCTTTGGCATTCACCTCCGCCGCCTTGTCGGTTTGATAGATATTTCTATTGCTTCCGATGGATATGCCCAGATTTCGGATGGTTCCCGCCTGAACCTGCTTGTCCAGCATCGTCCACATCTCATCATTGTTGAACACGTCATCCGAGCCGGAATGGAATTGATACAGGTCGATATAATCGGTACGAAGCGCTTTAAGTGATTCCTCCAGCTGAATTCGGATCTGCTTCGCATCCCAAGCATTCTCCCATTGCTCATGCCATCGATGGCCAAACTTGGAGGCAATGACCCAATCCTCGCGCTGGTCGCGCGCCAAGAAATCACCGATGAAATTCTCGGACATATGATGAGGCCCGTAACATTCGGCTGTATCCAGCAAATTAATGCCCAGCTCCTTGGCATGCGTCAAGATGGCATCGACTTCCTTTTGGTTGAAATCCTTCCCCCAATCACCGCCAAACTGCCAGGTTCCCACTCCGACTACCGATACTTTCAGATTAGTTTTCCCGAGACGTCTGTATTTCATATACTCACCCCTACTCATGAATTTGTGCGCCTATATCTTATTGTAAAATGCAAGCGTTTGCAACTCTTGCCGAGGATTCTTTTTTCGTTCATCCATCCTTTTTTCATGCACTCGCCGTATCCATGCTGTTTAACAACAAGTCGTTATGGTGAACCCTATAATACGTAATCATTTCGTTAATGGATCGGAACAAGAAAGGAGGAATCCCCGAGTGAATTCCCGGACACTGGAGCAATGGATCCCTGACATTACAGAGAGTCTAAAGGCAAAGACGTCAAATGATTTTCAGCGAATCATCGACGAATTTCTTCCTTATGACCTGGCAAAAATACATAGTCACCTGACCGACACGGAACAAACCCGCTTTCTGCAGTTTCTGAACGAGGAACAACTGGCCGACATGATTCAGGAAATGGAGCATGACCGGCAAATCGAAGTTCTGGGCAGGCTGGGCAAAGAAAGAACGGCCATCATCCTGGACTTGATGGATAACGACGACCTGGCCATTCTGCTGGACGAGCTGTCACCCGAGCAGAAGGACGAATTTCTCAAGGGAATGCGGGACGAGGAATCCCAATTTGTCCTGAACCTGATGAAATACCCGCCGGAAACCGCCGGCCGAATCATGACGAACCGTTATGTGTGGATCCCCCAGCATTACACCGTCTCGGAGGTGGTCCAGAAGCTGAAAACCTACGTCTCCATTTCGGAAACCATCAACTATCTGTACGTCATTGATCATGACAAGAAACTGATGGGCGTGGTGTCATACCGGGGACTCATCTTGGCCGAGCCGGAGGAATATATCGTGGACATCATGCACAGCCGGGTGCTGTCCGTGCCCGTGGATGCCGATCAGGAGGAAGTCGCGTACATGATCCAAAAATACGATTTGGTCGCCATCCCCGTCGTTGAACAGGACAACCGTCTTGTAGGGATCATTACGGTTGACGATATCCTGGACGTCGTCATTAAGGAAGCCGATGAGGACATTCGGAAAATGAACGCTACCGGTGGCAAAACCATCGACTTCAACACCAAAGCAACCGTTGCCGCCTACCGGAGATTGCCGTGGTTGATCCTCCTCTTATTCATCGGGCTGATCTCGGGAACGATCATTTCCCGATTTGAAGAGACGCTGGCACAGGTTGTGGCGCTGGCCTTCTTCATGCCCATGATTGCAGGAATGACCGGAAATACCGGAACGCAGTCGCTTGCTGTCATTGTAAGAGGCTTGACCACCAAAGAAATGACCAAATCGCTGGTGTTCCGGCTGTTAGCCAGGGAGCTGAAGGTCGGGCTGATGATCGGGGTGACGTGCGGCATTCTGATTTCTCTGATCGCATATTTCTGGCAGGGCAACCTCTATTTAGGGCTTGTGGTCGGAAGCTCGTTGATTGCCACGCTGATCGTGGGCACGATGGCCGGCACCATCATCCCCCTCATTCTGTTCAAATTCAAGATCGATCCGGCTGTGGCTTCCGGTCCACTGATTACAACCATTAACGATATTCTCTCGCTTGTTATCTACTTTGGCATCGCTACCCTGTTTCTTGCCTATATCTAGCGGAGCACTTGAGATTATCAATCCTTTTCGTTGAAAAGACTTCCGGGTATTTCCCGGAGGTCTTTTTTTGGGGATCCGCCAGTTGAGAAACCGGCTGGGTCTTATGGGATGATGAGGAAAAAGTTTGCAATTGATGTTATCCGGGTTATCATATACGTAAAAGAGGAGAAATGGCGATGAGTAAAAATTTATTTCATCCTGAAGCAAGAGAGAAACTAATGTGGCTTCATGAACCTGGACATTGGGAGTTTACGACAGATGACAGGCTCATCATGGATGCTCCATCGAAAGCTGATTTTTTCAAAGACCCTGCAGGAAAACATATTGCTCATTCTGCTCCCTATCTTCATCTTCAGGTTGATTCAACATTCCAGCTAATAACGCAGCTTCAGGTAGACATGCACCATTTATATGATTCCGGGTGCTTGATGTTGATGGCAGACGAGAACAATTGGGCCAAGCTATGTTATGAATTCAATGGTGAGCATGCTACCATCGTGTCCGTTGTTACTCGGAACGGCGTGTCGGATGACTGTAATTCTGAGCGTGTATTCGTCAGCAATCCTTATTTGAAAATGACGAAGAAAGACAAAACGATCTCCTTTTACTACTCATCCGACGGTGAAGTTTGGAAATTGATTCGATACTTCGGAATGGAGGCCCCGGTTCCTTTTACTGCGGGTGTGGTCGCTCAATCACCGATGGGAGCAGGCTGCCGAGTCCAATTTCTGTCTTTGTTATTATCAGAATCCGATGAGGAAAGCAGGTTTTAGAAGCAGCTCATGAGCTGCTTCTTTTTTTGGTTTACGGACGTAAATCGTGCCCTACACTTAGCAGATTATACGGCTATTGATAAGGACACAAGTTGCAAGTTCTTGTCCTCAATAAATGCAGTTCGAATATTTCCTTAGTTAAAAAGGGCGGGTACTGCTTAAACGTTACCAAAAAGTAATTACATCACTTCAAAGTGCGTACTTCTCAAGCCGAATCCTAACGTGCAAAATGACATTAATCAAGAACATGACGTTAGGAGATGAACTTATATGAATACAGATCAACGTTCACATCATTCGCAAAAAACGGCTTTGGTTGTAGGGGCCAACGGGGTGATCGGCCGCAACCTCATCGAGTACCTTGCGACGCTTCAAGGCTGGGATATCATCGGCGTATCGCGCCGAGGCGGGGAATCCACGAACCGCGTACGTTATATCTCCGCCGACCTGCTTGATCGGGAGGATACGATCGCCAAATTAAGCTCCTTGACCGAAGTAACGCATATCTTCTACGCAGCCTATCAGGACCGGCCAACATGGGCCGAACTCGTCGCGCCGAATCTGGCCATGCTCGTTCATGTCGTGGAAGCCATCGAGCCCATTGCCGACAATCTGCAGCATGTCAGCCTGATGCAGGGCTATAAGGTATACGGCGCACATCTCGGTCCATTCAAGACGCCAGCCCGGGAGACGGATGCGAATCATATGCCGCCGGAATTCAATGTGGATCAGCAGAACTTCCTGGAGGAACGGCAGCAAGGCAAAGCCTGGACCTGGTCCGCGCTCCGCCCCTCCGTTGTCAGCGGATTCGCCCTTGGAAACCCGATGAATCTGGCGATGGTCATTGCCGTCTATGCCTCGATTTCGAAAGAGCTCGGCATTCCTCTGCGTTTTCCAGGTAAGCCGGGAGCCTATCACAGCCTGCTGGAGATGACCGATGCCGATCTGCTCGCGAAGGCGACCGTTTGGGCAGCGACCGATGAACGCTGCGCCAATCAAGCCTTCAATATTACGAACGGGGACCTGTTCCGCTGGAACGAATTGTGGCCGAAGATCGCATCGTATTTTGAGATGGAAACCGCGCCGCCCCTGCAGATGAATCTGGAAACGGTCATGGCGGATAAAGAGCCGGTTTGGAATCGCATGATTGATAAGCATGGGCTTGCGAAACACGATTATGAAGAGGTTTCATCCTGGAAGTTCGGTGATTTCGTGTTCTCCTGGGATTATGATTTCTTTGCAGACGGCTCGAAGGCCCGCCGCTTCGGGTTTCATGAGTATGTCGATACCGAGGCCATGTTCATGAACATCTTTGACGAACTCCGGCGGCGTAAAGTCATTCCCTAAGCGAACGCGCAACCTGCATGACGAAGAGCCGACTATAAGAGGAATAGCCGGCTCTTCTCCTGCAGGTTAATACGTTTCTTCAAGCGCGGGCTTTTCCCGCACGGTTGCGGACTCGCCGTATTTTCGCTCGATATGCGCATCTCCCCATCGGCACATCAGATGAAGAATCTCCTTCAGGCTCCAGCCATACTCGCTCAGTTCATACTCCACCTTGGGTGGAACCTGATTGTACGTTTTGCGTACTATAACGCCCTCCTCTTCCAGCTCCCGCAGATGCTGTGTCAGCATTTTCTGCGTGATCTGGGGAATCAGGCTTAAAAATTCGCTATTTCGCCTTTTACCGAAAGTAAGATGAAAGAGAATGACCGGTTTCCACTTTCCGCCAATGACCTCCAGCGTAGCTTCGACCGCCGTGTTGTACACTTTTTCTTTAGACTCCATGCAAGCCTCGCTCCTTCGTTACACGATATGGCATTACCACAGATTTCCGATCTCCCGCTTTACTTCTTCCACTATAACACGAACCCCTTCCTCGATCTGGTCCAATCGAGCTCTGGAAATGCTGATACGTATAAACTTCTCGCGCATCAGATAGTCGGACAGATAAAACAGCTTGCCGGACACCACATGAACGTTCCGTTCCTTCAGCCGCCTGATCAACCGCTCCAGGTTTACGGTCTGGGGCAGCTTAAACAGCTGATATATACCGCCGTCGCCGGGCACGGCTTCAATGAACCCGGTCCCCTCGAACTTCCGCACCGCAGCGTTCAGAGCTTGCATACGTGTGTGGTACTGGCTGTAAATTTTCTGTTTATGCCGCTCGTACATCCCGTTGCTGATATAAATTTCGAGTGCCGCTTGGGACAGCAGGGACGTATCCCCGTAACTTTTGTAGGCATGGAACGTTTCGAGCAATCGTTCCGGCAGGACGACGGCCCCTAATCGCAGTCCGGGAAAAATGATCTTCGAGAAGCTCTTCAGATACACCACGTGCGAGGATCTGTTGTAAGCATAGATTGGATCGTATCCCCGTTCTTCGCCTAATTCGGCCATATAGTCGTCTTCCACAATATAAACGCGATATCGGGTCGCCAGGTTTGCAATGGCCTTCCTCTGCTCGGTGCCGTAGGAAGTGCCCAGCGGGTTATGATATCTCGGCATCGTATAGAAAAATTTAATGCGTCCGGTTCGGAATTGCTCCTCTAAAGCCTGCAGATCGATGCCTGCTGCCGTGCGCGCGATTCCGATAACGGGGAATCCCTCGCTCTCCAGAAACTTCAGGTAGTTATTGTAGCTGGGCTGTTCCACCAGAATGATGGACTTTCCGCCAGGGAACGGCATTTTCGCCAAGATCTCGAGCGCCTGCTGAGCGCCTGCCGTGACCATGGTTCTCTCAGCGGTAGTGAACACCTGATTTCCGGCCAGGTGAGAGACCAGGGTATGGCGAAGCTTCTCCATCCCTTGCGTATCGCCATACGTAAACAGCTCATATTTATAGGTATCAATCGCCTTGTTCAGGCAATGTTGAAAATCCAAATACGGGAATACATTCACGTCAGGGGAGGCCGAAGAAAAATCGATCATCGTATATACGCTCCCGTCCTCCTCCGATTTCGGACGGTCCACCACATAATACCCGCTCTGGGATACGGAATAAATCGCATGCCGTTTCTCCAGCTCGGCGTATGCCCGTAGTACGGTGCTGATGCTGCATCCGTACATGGCTGCCGCACGCCGCACGGAAGGCAGCTTTTGTCCCGGACGATACTCTCCTTCCGAAATTTTGGTTTCCAGCTCCGAGAGAATGGACAAGTATTTTTGCATCATGCACCTCCTGTCTTTTCTATGCTTGATTATATCCGACTCCCCTTTATCCCAAAAGATCTAATATTTTTAGGTGAAAAACCTAATTTTATTAGGTTTTTTGAGTGGAAAGCGTCTGATAAAATAAATACAAGCGCTTACAATGCAATGATTCAAGGAGGAAATGTGATGACCAAGCCCGTACAGCCTAACGAACCGATCGTAACCCATATCTATACCGCAGACCCTTCCGCCCACGTATTCGAGGGCAAAATTTATATTTATCCATCCCATGACCTGGATCACGAGAACACGTCCAATGATAACGGCGACCAATATGACATGGAGGACTACCACGTTCTCTCGATGGAGGATGTGAATGCTCCATGCGTGGACCATGGCGAAGCCCTTCATGTGAAGGATGTACCATGGGCGAAGAAGCAAATGTGGGCACCGGATGCTGCCTTCAAGAACGACACTTACTATTTATATTTCCCCGCCAGGGATCATGACGATATTTTCCGTCTTGGCGTAGCTACAAGCTCTTCGCCTTCCGGTCCATTCAAGCCGGAGCCCCATTACATTCCGGGCAGCTACAGCATCGACCCTGCCGTATTCGTGGACGACGATAACCGGGCTTATATTTACTTCGGCGGTCTCTGGGGCGGACAGCTGGAACAATGGCAGACCGGTTCGCACATTCCGGATGCGGAGGGACCTGCGGCAGATGCGCCTGCCATCGGACCGCGGGTCGCTGAGCTGAGCGACGACATGCTTACTTTTAAAGAGGCGCCCCGGGAAATTTCCATCGTTGATGAGAAGGGCAGCCCGATCGTTGCAGGGGATGAGGAGCGAAGATATTTTGAAGGTCCTTGGGTCCATAAATACAAAGGCATCTACTATCTATCGTACTCCACCGGATCAACGCACAAAATCGTCTATGCCACGAGTGAAAGTCCGACGGGCCCTTTTGAGTTCAAGGGCACGGTTCTGACACCCGTTATCGGCTGGACGACCCATCACTCCATCGTTCAATTCCAGGATAAATGGTATCTCTTCTACCATGACAGCTCCCTGTCCGGCGGTGCAGACAACAAACGCAGCGTCAAATTCACCGAGCTGACCTACAACGAGGACGGCACCATCCAGACGATTGACCCGTACGGCAAATAAGCCGTCGCAAGCGCTATCCCGTAAAATAAACAAGCTGACCCACATTATGGAGTCAGCTTGTTGCCGTTCGCGATATTATTCATGCGTTGCAGCCCTGTCCGTTACACGCCCTTTTTAAACAAAGAAAAAGAGTAAATCGCCGGAGCCGCCGCGATCAGAATAATGACAGGGACGATGGCGATGGCAAGGTTCACCTTCAGAAACGCCGTCAGGATCATGAACGCTCCGCCTGCCATCCACAGGTACCCGGCAAAACGATGCGTTTTATTCCAATTATCCTGGCTGTTCAGCGTCCAAGGCAGCTTGATGCCCACCGTATAGTTCTGTTTGCTCTTCGGCAAATAATTGCCGGTGATCACGAGCAGCATGCCCACTAGAGCCGGTGCAATCGTCTGGATCGGCAGCTCGGCCCCCATAGCCTTGAACAGCGTGATTGGCATGAGAATGAGAGACAGTGCGGGGATGAGCCATAGACCCATTGTTCTTAAAACCGGGGCAGCGTTCATTTTCTTAGGATCGTTGTTAAGCCCCACATTGACAATGACGTTAATAACCGCCGTAATCAACGGAAGCACAAACGCCGCAACCGCCTTAGGCACATAATTATCCGGGTTGCCCGCCGCGTCCCAGTGAACCGCCACCTGATCAGGCAATTGATTGTACAGCGTCATCGATAAAATAATCGGCAGCAAGCATATCAGCGTTGTTATAACCAGCATCGAACTATTCTTTTTCCTCATCTTGTTTCCCCCCGTTAAATTGTGAAAACCACAGCATGATTTCTTCGAAGACGGATACGTTGATCTCATAGTAAATATAATTTTTATATTTTGTTTCAAATATCAGTCCGGCCTTCTTCAGCTGCGACAGATGATACGAGATGGTCGCCCCGGTCATATTGAAATGCTGACCGATCTCTCCGGCTGACATTTTGCCGCGTTTGAGCATAACCAGGATGTCCCGTCTCACCGGATCAGATAACGCCTTGAATGTTTCCGGAAACCCCAATGTGCATCACCCATATTTCTATTTAGAATTTCATCTAAATACATTATCGCTTATGCCTGCATCCAATTGCAATACCTATTTTGAAAAAATTCTAAATAGAATGCAAAATGGGCATCCCGACAAACCCCATCGCCATGGACGTAATTATTGTTTGCCTATAAACAACAAAAGCCCGCCACGGACCCGCGTTACGCGCTGATCCATAGCAGGCTTGCTCCACGGCCTGTTTATCCAAGCACCTTCTCAAATACCGGAAAGCTTGCCGCTCTATCCGGGAAATTCACTTCTCCCCGCAGGTCATAACCTAAGCCTTGATACAGCTTAAGCGCAGCCGTATTCTTGGCATAGGTGTCCAGTCGTAGGCTTCGGTAACCCTGGCGCGCCCCATACACTTCGGAGAAAGCTACCAATGTTCGCGCGATGCCCTGCCCGTATGCTTCCGGATCGACGGCAAGGCGATGCATCATAAGATGCGGTCCCTCGTCCTGCTTCCAGCTAATGGTTTGGTACTGTTCTGCCTGCGATTCGTCGAGAACAACGATCCCTAAAATGCGGCCTTCCCCTTCAGCCGCAAACAACGTTTCGCGCTGTAAATCCTCACCGATTACCTCCCGGTTCGGATATTGATCATCCCATTGATCGCTGCCTCCAGCCTGCATGACCGTTACGCAGCGTGCAATCAAAGCCATGATTTCCTGAAGGTCCTCTGTCCGTCCTGTCCGTATGTTCATATGCATCGAAACACCTACTATTGTTTTTTTAGAACAGTTTACTATGGTTGGACGGCAGCAACAACTCGTAAGCATAACCCTCGAAAGCATCCTATTTAAGCAATGTAAGAGTCACCTCTATCGTATTGTTTACGAAAGAGCGCTCCGGACGGGATTTCAACATCACGGTCAGCCCAATCAAGGATACGATGAGCGCTTGCGATAAAGCTTTGGCGTCCGTGCCCTTCGCAAGCTCGCCCGATTGTATGCCCCGCTCAATGGTTTCCTGGAAGATGACCGCCAGGTACATCTGATGTTCCCTTGTCAGAATTTCAAATTTCTCATCATGAGGCGCAAGCTCGACCATCGTATTAATGCAAAAACATCCGCGGCTGCGGCTTTCGGCGTATTCCTCATCCACTACATTCTCAAAAAAGGCTCGAAACGCCTCCCTGACCGATCGATGATTTTGCAGCCTGGTTCGCACCTCGGAAGCATGCCCTCTCGTGTATTTGCGCAGCGCGGTTTCGAACAGTTCTTTTTTGTCTCCGAACGCAGCGTAAATACTGGGCCGCTGAATACCCATTCTGGAGGTCAAATCGGTTAATGAAGTAGCCTCATATCCCTTCTCCCAAAACAGCTGCATGGCGGCATCCAATACCTTCTCTTCATCAAATTCGCGGACTCGTCCCATCGTTAATTACCTCTCGTTACTTTAGATTTAAAGGAAGCTCGATGATCACAGGTGGTAAGCAAATAGTTTAATTTCATTACCAATCAGTAAAATAATTTTAAGATCTACGAATGCTTTTGTCAAACACCGAACATCCGATTTTTACATTTATATCAACACCTCTAAGCATAATTTTAAATCATTTCAATAAACGTATTGACATGAATTGTCATTGTGGGATATATTTATCGATGATTTTAATATACCGATCGGTACACAAAAAAACGAAAGGATTGGATGCATGAAAATGGAGAGGATGCTGGATAAAAAAGCGGCCCGTAACGAAACGGGGGCTGTTACGTCACAGGGGGCGCCAAGTTCGTCTGAATGCGTTAATGCTGCTCCAATGACTCGTTACGTGACGCTATTGTTTGCGATTGCCTGCGGTATGTCGGTTGCTAACATCTACTTTGCACAGCCGCTGCTCGATCAGCTGTCAAACGAGTTCAACATGGATTATTCCATCATCGGCATTGTAATTACTGTCACGCAGGTTTTCTATGCATTCGGACTGCTGCTGCTCGTGCCTCTGGGAGATTTACTGAACCAGCGCCGATTGATTATCGGTCAGATGACGATCTCCGCAGCAGCTCTGGTTATCGTTGGTACTGCTTCCTCTGGTGCGATGCTCTTCGCAGGCTTGGCTTTGGTGGGACTGCTTGCCGTTGTGACGCAGACCATCGTGGCATTCGCGGCAGCTATGGCTGCCCCTGCCGAAAGAGGGCGTGTCGTCGGCATGGTAACCAGCGGAATTGTGATCGGGATCCTTCTTGCGCGAACCGTTTCCGGTATCCTGAAGGATCTTGCAGGATGGCGCTTCGTTTATTTGGTTTCGGCTGCGTTGATGCTGCTCATGGTTTACGCATTATATAAGGTGCTGCCAAATGCTGCGCACAAGGTAAAGACTCTTTCTTATGCTCAACTGCTTAAATCGGTATGGATGTTGTTCCTGCAAGAACGGCTATTACGCATCCGCGCTGTGTTGGCTATGCTGATTTTTACGGCTTTCAGCATGTTGTGGACCCCATTGGTACTGCCTCTTAGCTCGCCGCCGCTATCCCTTTCGCACTCGGCTATCGGGGCGTTCGGCCTCGTGGGCGTCGTAGGGGCATTGGCTGCAGCAAAGGCCGGTAAGCTGGCCGATCGAGGTGATGGACAGCGAACGACGGGAATTGCATTGTTCCTGCTATTGCTGTCATGGCTGCCCATCGGCTACACGGAACGGTCCCTGTTCGCCTTGGTCATTGGCATTATTCTGTTGGACTTGGCGGTACAGGCCGTGCATGTCACGAATCAGAGCATGATTTTTGCATTGCGGCCGAAGGCGCGCAGTCGGATTGTTGGCGGCTACATGATGTTCTATTCCATCGGGAGTGCTGCCGGTTCCATTTCTTCAACCCATATTTACGCACACTTCGGCTGGCATGGGGTATGCGTGCTCGGGGCCTCCGTCAGCACTGTTGCTCTCATTTTTTGGGCTGTGACCAAAGGCGCTAAAGGTGCTGCCCACTGATAGTAATTCAAACTACTAAAGATCGCTTCCCTCGGAAACGGGGTGGCGATCTTTTAGAATATCCACGAACAGCGGCGAGCTTCCAGCCCATACGTCAATATAAAATTCTCTATTTATTGTTATGGATACAGTTCCTATGGATGCAGTTCCTCAAAATAACGAAAGACACGCCGTTTGGGCGTGCCTTCATCCTATTCTTATGGCGTTTTCCCCAGGATCACTTCGCCTGTCGTCTTATTCCAGGACATCGGAATGCTAAGCTTTGATGTGATCAACTCCAACGGAAACATGGTCGAATTCGCCAGGAATGGAACGCTTGCATCATCTCGCGTCACCTTCCCGTTCACCAATACAACGGCGGGATCACTGGATTTAATGGATACGGTATTTCCGCCATAAGAGAAAGACCATACCGGAAACCGCTGATTTCCGTGTTTCGGATCCGGATTGGACTGTCCGCGCTTCACTTTGATCCCCAGGGCTTCAAATACGCTAGTATACGGTACATACAGCTTGCCTTTCACCATGGCGGAAGAACCGTAGAAGCTAACCGTTTGTCCGTTTACCGTCCAAGATAAAGGAGGCTGTACCATGACCGGATTCCCATCGTTCTCGTTAGGCGAGCCGCTGCCTTGATATTTCTCTTCTCCCCAAGCCAGCACCTTGCCGTCCTGATTGGTTGCATAACCGGTATATCCCTTGCTTCCCCAAAGTGCCGTTATACCTGTCAGACCTTTCACTCGAAAAGGCTTTGCCGTCGGATCGTTGTAATTCCACTGCCAGACCGTGCCGTCGTTTTTAAGCATAAATAAACGGTTGGCCCCCGTCCTTATCTCTTGGATATCGTTTAATCCCTTCACCGCAGCAGGCGCTTGCTGCTTCGTATTCACATTCCACCGCAGCACCGTTCCGTTCTCATGCAGCAGAAACACGTCATACCAATGCGCGGCGATTCCGGTAATGGAGGAAGCAACCAGCGGTTTAACTTCGCGAAACTCGCGTTCCAGGCGGAACCGGTCGTAGAAGCTATTATATACCGTTAACATATCGACGCTGCCGTCTTTACCGAGAATCAGGGCCTCGTGTCCGGCGACCACTATTGTTTTTGCATTCGTGACTCCCTTGATAGGGAAATATTTTACCGTCATCTTTAAATGATCATTCGGACCAAACGTCGGACTCCATATCGTCGCAGACCCATCCTTATGCAATGCGACAGAACCATGGTTTGAAATAGACAAGCTGGCTACATCCTTAAGACCTTCCAGCTTGATCAGCCCTCCCCTTTTTTGGAAAGGCAACAACGGATCCTCGTTAATATAAGGCGAGTAATAATCGCCCCAGGCCCACACGTCCCCGTTCTTGTCCAAGGCAATTGAAGAATTATCGCCTGCCGCCACCTGAACAATATCAGTCAGACCCGCGACTTGCTTGGGCACCCATTGATGAATGCTGGTCCCGTCACCTACTTGACCTGACTTGTTATAACCCCAGGCGGTCACGGAGCCGTCGCTCCATGCCGCAACACCATGTCCGCTGCCCCCGGCCACGCTTACCGGTATGGGGTGGGAATCTCCATTCGTTGTTTCCGCTGCTCCTGCAGAGCCCAGCACCGTACAATTAACTGCTAACAGGATCGTCACTAACATATAAGCTACCCTGCGATTGAATTTCTTCACGAATGAGGCCTCCATTCTCGATCTATAATGGTATATAATACCATATCAATAGATGGTAGGGAAAAAATAGTATACCCGCTGCTTTTAGCTGGAAGCCGTTATTCAAACATGGCTGGATTCAGCCTATGTTTGTTGGAATAAAGTTGCCGTGACCTTGCAGTCCGCGCACAGGAACATATAATAGATGCCTTCCCCGTACTCCTCGACCTGTTCCCAATCCAGCTGCCCGATGAATGTCATGCTTCGGGAACAGCAAGGGCAGGAAGGGTAGACGGCGTCCTGGATCCAAGCCGGGTAACCGCCGATTTGCGAGACCGCCGGCCCGAGCGCCCAATAGGCGGCATAATAGCTGCTGCGAGGGTTGTCCGCAAGCCGCAAGGATTGCCCCGCCGACGCAAAGCTTCGCTCATCCTCCTCGGAATCAGGCTCAGGCACATATTCCGGTTTAATATTAGTCTGGCTCCATTCGGATTTTCCGCGGAAATCTACATCCATATAGATCGTATCGTAACAACTGCAGATCACGCAGGTGGTCACTCGAAGCCTCTCTCCGGACAACCCCAGGAATCGAAGCTTCGGATGGCTGATGTCCAGATCCGCCAAAGTGGTCAGGCTGTTTCCGCACCATGGACAGGAAGTGGAATCCTCCTTCAAAAATTGTGCGGGCTCGGGTTCCGCTGCATAAGTGCTTTCTGATGGCACTATTTTCGCTATGGCGTAGCTGTCATGGTAGAATAGTCGGCGTTTGCTCCTATTCTCCGCAAGCTCCCAGCCCCCCTCATGCGCATAAGCTTCAGGCGGGACATACAGCTCCTTCGCCCAAGATGGAGGATCGGACCTCCATTCTTGAAATTGGCGCACGACCTGATCATCCCCGATCCAAGCCAAGGCCAACAGCAGATGGTTGCGGTTATCCTTGTCCTGTTTCACTTGTTGAAGCAGTTCGTCGCGGCTATGGGCAGATGCATCTTTGAACAAAATGCCGGGATAATAGATCCCCCGCTCCAGCAGTATCGGTATGCAGGTTTCAAGCGAGCGGTTCCGATAGCAAATCAAGGACACAAGAATCTCCTGGCAGGTGTCCTCATCGCCCGATTCCAGCAGTTCAAGGGCTGCATTCAGCATGCGGTCGGCATCACCCGCAGATAAAGCGGAATATACCTCTTCTCTTTTCAGAGGATAGGGAATATATCGGATGAATGGATCCCGCTTCACCGGGGCATGCATGATCTTAAGGATCTCTACCGGGTCCGTTATCCCCTCGTACAAGTCGATATCTCTCCGGTGCTGTTCTATGTAACGCTGCCGTTCTGCGCGCTCCATCTCCTGCTTGCACGGCATGCAATAACCGCCGGTTTTGGCCGCGGTTGCCGGCAATATCGTTGCCGAACATCCTTCGCTTCGGCATGGCAGTCGTTCTGTCATGCGCTCCCCTCCTTATTCTAGTAAGTCTACTCAGTTGGAGCCTAGCTCCTATTCTATGGTAAGTCCACCTCAACTGGAGACCGGCCCCTATTCTATGGTAAGTCCACCTCAGCTGGAGACCGGTCCCGATTCTATGGTAAGTCCAACTCAACTGGAGACCGGCCCCTACTCTATGGTAAGTCCACCTCAGTTGGAGACCGGCCTGTTTTCTCATGGCCATGAATTTCCTCTATTAACTATAGCTTTCTTTTCATTCCCATATCAACAAGGAGCACTCTTATCTCCTTGGGATCTATCACTACAAGAAAGAAGGCGAGATCCGTTAGCATTTATGAATACGCATATTCGACGGAAACGCGTATTACTGAAAATAGCGTTGCTTCATGATAGGCATATGACCGACCAGCCATCCAAGCATGCCCCGAACCACGCATCGTGCGCACAGGGAGATGCGCACGATGTACAAAAAAACTGTTACATCAGGGTCTCACGCAGATAAATGAACGCGAGAAAGGGGAATAGCATATTCCGAGCGTATAGACTCTTAACGCTAGCCGGTCGGCGGACAATTAAGCTCTTTCACCTCAGCGATTGCGCTAGCCCGGTTCGCCAGGTGGGATGGAGCGGCTGCCAGCCATACTCCTTCCGAGCTTTGGCGTTGGATGCGCCGCGCTCACCGCGCTTGCTCCCTGCTTGATAGGCTGGAGCTGGCGCTTGCAGCGCATCGGCATACACCGGCAGCCATGCCGTTCCCGCAGCAGGCTCATCGTCCACGATGTTGACCGGGCCTGACGGCCAGTCCAATGCCTGCAGAGCGGCATTTGCCGCATCCTCGACATGGAGAAAGGACTGAACGCCATCCGTTGCCGGCAGAGCTCGACTTCGTACTCTTTCCGCCATGATTCCGTTAGCGTCGTACCACGTGCCGGGACCGTAGAACATTCCATACCTTAGAATGACGTGGCTTGGCATTTGGGCAACGGCATGCTCCAGCGATACGATACCGTCTATCGTCGACTTGCGAGGTACAGGCGCACGGACATCCAGGGGGGCGTCTTCGGTGGCGGGATGCTCTCCCGGCTCGTACGCCCAAGCAATGCTCTGGGCAATCATTCGCTTAATGCCATGGATTTGGGCGGCTTCCACCAAATGACGCGTTCCCTCTATCCGAATCCTGGCATTATCCTCCAGATTCCATTGGCTTAACGAAGTAAGCTGATGGATAATGACATCCGGCCGGTTCTCCCCGATTGCGGCGATCATTCCTTCGCGGTCAAAAGCATCCGCAACGATCCCTCTTGCTCCCCAGGATTCGATCAACCCTTTACCCTGATTATTGCGAGTCATGCCTGTAACCTCATGACCGGCTTGCACCAGCTTGGGAAGCAGCCGCTGGCCGATGACTCCCGTAGAGCCTGCAACAAATATGTTCATATAAACTGACAACCTCCTGCTCGTTAGATATAAAATGAATGGAACCCTTCGAGAGTGAAAGACATTAAGGGGTCCTGGTCCTGTCGGAAATTGGAATTGCAGTTCCATCTTAGCATGATGGATAAGCATCCTTAAGGGCCACTTTTCATCGGGCAGACCGTGCCAATTCATCCGCAGATGATCAACACGGTTAACCCGGGGATGGGATCATTCAAAGCGAGTCAAGCGCACTACAAACTCTTTTTTGCCAAGTCGGGTGGATCCTCGCCGTATTCGCATAACGCAAAAACGCACCACATGAAAGTGGCGCGTTCACTTGAGAATAATAGCCGGTTCCTGTCCATTTACTCTTCTTCTGTTACATCACGTATCGACGCATTCGTAGCGCTGCGCTGCTGCCGGCATTCCGGTTGATTGCATACGCCATAAAAGGTCGCGATTCGATTCGTATCCACCGTATCGATTAGAGCGTTGCAATGTCTGCATAGGATGACACCCATATTCACCTTTTTAACGGAATGGTTCATGCTTCACTCATCCTCTCTTGGTATCAGATTTGTGTTCAGAACTTCCCAGCCATGTTCTTGCTGCTTACCTACAGACCGAACCTCCATTTCCGCTACTTCTCTTCGGGTTGGATTCACCTCCAATTAAGCATGTTAAATATGAATCGGTTGTAATTAATGTACACCATAAATATATAATACACAATATATATTAAAAAAATAGTTATTTTCATTATATATGACGTCATATTAAACAAGTTTGGCGTTCCATGTCTCCTCAGTGTCCATCATGCCTTGTGGAGCGGAAATGTCGCAGTCATAGAGTTTTTAATCGCTTGTGCTGGTTGGGATACATCATGAAGCTTCTAAACCCGACAAGATCAGATAATCGGTGCCGAAAGATAATTGTCGTTCAGAGCCTAATTCGTAGAAATTCTAGTTGTCATTTGAGTTTTAAATTGCTAGTGCCGATTAGGAAAATGCACCTTCTTTCTTATACCAATTAGCTCGTACAGAGATACCGAAAGACACACGTCCATCTGATATCCGCAAGGCGCTTATTGATCGCAATAAAAAAGCCCCATGATTTAGGCAGCCATTGCATCGGCTTCGCATCAGGGACATTTTTTCATGGTCGATATAGACTGATGTAATTACGATCCGAATATCGGTATCCATTCAATCATGAGAACAATACCTATTGCTAATCCTGCAAAACACAAGTTATACTAGCCAACATAAGGACGTGAAGAACACGCCGCTTCTGTGCAAAGTGCCCCAATGAAGGATTGGGGTTGCATTGTATGGGGCGGCTTTTTTATGTTCAACAATAATAACAGTCGATTTACAAAACCAAGGAGGGTTATCCGAATCATGTCACGGTTTGATCAACTGTATGAGCTCTGGATACACACAAATATCCTCAATGAAAAGAATCCCCGCAGGCTCGAAATCCTTAATAAAGGCCTAGGCCACGGCACCGTCGAGTTTCTGCGTTCCGTATGGTTTCCAGCGATTGGTCATTTCAATGACTTGCATCCGGAATGGGAAGTACGCGATTTCAGCAATGGTTATCGTTATTTGGACCTCGCCTATATGCCTGGTGATGCTAAAGGAGGCATCGAGATACAAGGATACGGACCGCATGCCCGCGATCTGGACGTCAGAAGGTTTAAGGATTTATGTCGCCGCCACTGTTTATTGGCACTGGATGGCTGGACATTCCTTCCCATAGCCTATCCCTCCATCGTCGAAGAGCCAAAGCAGTGCCAGCAGCTCATCCTATCCTTTGTCGGCAGATTCGTTGCAACCGATGTACCTGCGTCATTAAGCTGGCTGGAGGCAGAAGCTGTGCGATTTGCCCGGCGACTTCTGCGCCCTATAACCCCCTCAGAACTTGCTAATCATCTTAGGGTGAGTGATCGGCACACCCGACGCATATTGCATAAACTGGTCGAGCTCCGGATTCTGGACATCGCAAGCGGAGAACAACGAGCCCGTACCTACAAACTCCGCTTGTAAATGGTAGTAATGATGGGGCATACAACAGTTCTTGGAAGAAGAAGGGAGACATGCGTTCTTCCAAGTGAGAATATGAAAACAGCAAGGAGGGAGCTTGTGAATTGGGTACCCGGCGATATTGCAGATATCCAAGAGAGAATATTAGTAACACTAAGTGGACATCAGATCCGTTATTTCGAAAAAACAGCCGCTTTATCCGAACTTCCGGACACAGGATCCCCTATTTACTCTAAATACCTCGATTATCAGCCATATTCTAAGTAATAGCGGATCTGATGTCCTCATATAACCCAAACCTCGCCATCTAAGACGAAATAACGGAACCTCAGTCCTCTTAAGGTTGCAACAGTCACAAACACGAGCCCGTACCTACAAACTCTGCCTCTAATGACATTCATGACGGGAGCATACTACAGTCTTGCAGTTCTTACAGTTACAGTCTTACTGTCCTTATAGATATTGCAGATATCTGAGAAAGCGAACAACGGAACCTCAGTCCTCAAACCTCACTACGGTCTGCGCCTCCACCTGATGCTGGATCTCAATCAGCGTCTCATCCCAAAAACGCCTCATGATCTCTCGCACATAAACGTCATCCAGCATCTCCTGATGGATCGCGATGGTCGTGTTTCCCGTTTTCGTGGACAGCACATAAATTTGCAGCCGGGACGGGTTGTCCCACTCCTTACGTTTCCACGTCAGGCGCAGCTTATGGTAAGGGACGACCACCGTAATTTTGCCGGACACGCCTTCCTTCGACTCATATTCCTGCCCGACCCGCAGCTCCAGAGAAGGAACAGCTCCGATCCATAATGACAGTCCCTCTGGAGACGTGAGGAAATCCCACAGGCTCTCCTTCGTTACGGCCATCGTTTTCCTGACCCCGATCTGAACCCCGGCATCTTTCGTAACGCCGACAGGCACCCGGCCCATCAGCTGTTCGTACATCGTGGCGATCCATTCGCCCCACTCCCCGGATACCTGATGCTGCTCAACAATGTGGTTTCTGATCTGCTCATGGGACCAGAGCGGGTCCACTTCCTGCCCAAGGGCTACGACCCATGCTTCCCACGAACGTTCCGTTGCCTTTATCACTTCTTGTTTAAAAACGGAGCCTGCCATCTCGCTCTCCTCCTGATACGATCTGATGGAGTTCATTATATAACACAAACACTGACAAAGAAGGTCAGTGTTTATCATCAGCTTTGATAATATTTGAATAACGACTCGGCAATATCGGCCAAACCTGATTTCAGCTCCTTGGGCCCAACGATGCGAATCTTACCGCCGAAGGATAGAAGATAGTAGGCAACTTGCGTATACAACGTAGACTCATCCAGTCTAAACACCGCCTCCTCCGCCGTACGTTCGACGAGCGCGTGGCCGAGCAGCCAATGCCCGCATAAATCGTCCAAAGCTTGGGGGATGCCTTGGATATGCACGGAAACCAAATGGGGATTGGATTCGGAGCCTTGCTCCGTCAACAGGCTGTCCAATAAAAATTCACGTGGGGAAAATGTCGCCGGACGGTCAAACACGACGTCGGTAGGCCGGATTTGGCCCATGCGATCGACACGGAAGGAGCGAATTTCACCGCGCAGATGGCAATAGCCAACTGCATACCATTTGCTTTTCCAGTGAACGAGCCCATAGGGATCTAAAGTCCGTGTCTGCTTAACGCCATCATAGCCTGTTTTGTAATCGATCTCGAGACTGGTTTGCCGGTCGATCCCGGTTTGGATCTCATGCAGCATGGAGGTAAGCCCGGAAGCTGCGGGCGGATGAATGGCCTCGATGCTGTTCTCATGTCGCTCCAAACGCTTCAACTGCTCCGGATTCGTATATCGTTTGATTTTGGATATGGCCCGATTCAGCGGCTCTTCGGATGGATACCCCGCTTCCCGTGCGAATGCGGCTGCATGAAGAAGCGCCTTTTGCTCATCGGCATCAAAAAACAAGGGCTCCAGCTTGATATGATCCGGAATGGAGTACCCTCCGTCGCGTCCTATCTCCGAAATGACAGGCACTCCCGAAATGCATAGGGCATCGATATTCCGGTAAATCGTTCGGATGTGAACGCCCAGTTCCTCCGATAGCTGTTTTGCCGAAATTCTTTTGCGCGATTTCAGCAGCCAAAGAATTGCCAGCATATTATCCGCCTTTGACATCGTGTGCAGCCGTCCTTCCCTTGGAATTCCTTCGTTTGTCGTTTGTTCCATTATATCTCACTTCCTTAGAAGGTTTGGAGATATTCTTCCTGCTGCGCTCTGACGTTGTCCAGCGCCCCCATTTCCAATGAGAAAAGCCGACCCGCTGTAGGATCGGCCTGATTTTGTACATCGTGCTCACTACTCCCGCGCGCACGGTGCGTGTTCAGGGGCATGCTTGGATGGCTGTCGACTAGATGTAACGGAAAGATGATGCCCTGCTCCATCAGCCGCCATGCTCATGCACTGGGAATGACAACTGTTCCTCATTCATCTGCTGTCACACTCACGCACTGGAAATCACAACTATTCCTCATTCATCTGCTGTCATACTCAGCACCGTGGCGCCTGTTCCTCACTCATCAGCTGCCACACTCAGCACCGTGGGCGCCTGTTCCTCATTCATCTGCTGTCACACTCATGCGCATCGTGAATGACAACTTTTCTTTCCTCAATGTTCATGCCCCACCGTGATGACAACACTGCCCCTCTTACGCCCTGTATCCGCGTATCGGTGTGCCTCGGCGATTTGCTCCAATGCATACTTTCTATCGATGACCGGTTTGATCTTCCCTTTCCCGAGCAGATCCGTAAGCCGTCTCAAATCCTCCATCAGCACCTTGGCTACTCCCTGCCCTTCTACCGTTACATAACTCCCGCCCGCGGCAAGCAAATGCTTGCAACGGGATTTCGGCAGTTTGCCGACCGCGTCCAGGATGATGTCGTACCGCTCCCCGCTTTTCGAAATATCCTCTTGGGTATAATCCACGACTTGGTCGGCTCCGAGCGACTTCACCAGCTCTACATTCACGGTGCTGCAAACGCCGGTAACCACGGTTCCCGCATGTTTGGCAAGCTGTACGGCTAAATTTCCCACCGCGCCGGATGCACCATAGATCAGAACCTTGTGCCCCTGCCGGATGTTCGCTTTTCTAAAAAAATGCAGGGCCGTCGTCCCTCCGAAAAAGATCGCGGCCGCATCGTCATAAGTCACGTGCTCCGGCTTCATTACGATCATCCCGTCTTCGTGCATGCAGATGTACTGCGCATACGTGCCAAATCGCATTCCCCTGAATGCCAGAACCTGATCGCCGATCTTGAACCGTGTAACATCCTGGCCTATCGCTTCCACTTCCCCCGCCAGCTCCACTCCGAGTATCGATTGTCTGGGCTTCCTCAGACCCAGCACCAATCGCATGGGGATTTTATACAATAGAGGACTGCGAAATCCCCGCACGCGGCAATCCCCCGAATTGACGGTAGTGGAATAAATTTTGATCCGAACTTCGTGATCCTTAGGAATAGGCTTCGCTACCTCTTGGAGCTGTAACACCTCCGGTGATCCGTAAGCGGTGCATACCATTGCTTTCATGGGTTTCCTCCAAACCTGCTTTTGCAATCAGTATATCTGCCGTAACACACCGGGATAAAGATACTTTAGTATGGTTTTCGAATGAAATACTGTAGTCAAACCGGACTGTCACCTAAAGCAAGCCCAACTCGCGCGCACGCGCAACAGCTTCGGTACGGCGGGTAGCCTGGAGTTTATCGAATATGATCCGGTTATGCCCTTTGACGGTACTAAGCGCAAC